>CAZCGD010000284.1:0-4096 GCA_964498105.1 uncultured Streptomycetaceae bacterium | reverse complement strand
TGACGTCCCCGATGAGCGCCACCACGGCGTAGCGCCCGGTGTAGTGGCGCCGGTAAAACGCAACGAGGTCCTCGCGCGTGATTCTAGCCACGGTATCCACCTCGCCGGAACTGCGCAGCCCGTACGGATGATCGCCGTAGGCCAGGCGATAGAAAGTGCGGGAGACGATGGTGTCGGGCTTGGTGTCGGCTTCGTTGAGCGCGCCGGTCAGGCGCACCTTCTCCCGCTCCAGCACTTCCACCGGGAAAGACGGCGCGCGCAGCAGGCGCGCGAATACGTCGAGCGCCTCGCCCCGCTCCCTGGCGCTGGACAGCGTGCGCAGGGAAAGCCCGGCGCGATCGAAGTCGAAACGCCCGCCAAACTGGGCGCCGACGTCCGCCATCCGCCGCGCCACGTCGTTCTCACTCATGCCTTCGGCCCCGCTACTCAGCAGGCGCTGCGTCATGCTGGCGACGCCCGACTTGGCGGGTTGGTCGTAGCCCGCCCCCGCGGGAATCTCCACGCTGAGATCCAGCATCGGCAGGTCGTGGTTCTCGACGAAGTAGACACGAGCCCCGCCCGCGGTCTGCCAGTGCTGGATGGGGAGTATCGCCTGCGCCGGAGCCGCCGCAATGGCGAGCGCGGCCGCGGCCAGCGCTATCGGCAGGCTCTTATTGAGCATGTCGCACCCCCGCCGGCGGCGCGGCCCGCCGCGCGCTCTCGAGCGGCTGCGGTTCGAGGGTGGCGATGGTGATGGCATCGTCACGGAAATACTTGCGGGCCACTTCCTGCACCTGCTCCGGCGTGACCTCGCGCAGCTTCTTCAATTGCAAGTCGAGCGTTCGATGCGAAATGCCTGCGGCTTCCAGCATGGCGATCTGGCGCGCCTGGAAGAACATCGAGTCGCGCTGGTAGACGTGCGCGGCGACCGCCTGCGCCTTGACGCGGTCGAGTTCCTCGGCGGTGACGCCCTCGCCTACGATCCTGGCCATCTCGCGCCGCAGCGCCTGCTCTACCTCGGCCGCGCTCCGGCCCGGGGTAGGTGTCGCGCTGAGATAGAAGAATCCCGGCCCGCGCGCAATGCCGTCGTAGCCCGCGTCCGCTGAACTCGCGATCTTCTCCTCGCGCACGAGTGTGCGGTTCAGTCGCGCCGCCTCGTTGCCGTCGAGCACCGCTGCGAGCATCTCCAGTGCATACGGCTCCCAGTCGCCCTCCGCATCGCGAAGCACCGGCGCGAGGAACCCCATCAGCACGTACGGCAGTTCCGCCGGCGCCTTCACCGTCACGCGCTTGACGCCGAGCTGCACCGGCTCCGTCTGCGGCTTGCGCTCGGGCAGGACGCGCGCCGGGATCGTGCCGAAGTACTGGCCGGCGAGCGCCAGTACCGCCTGCGGCTCCACGTCGCCCACCACCACCAGCGTTGCGTTGTTGGGCGCGTACCAGCGCTGGTAGAAATCGCGCGCGTCCTCGACCCGCATGCTCTGCAGGTCGCTCATCCAGCCGACAACCGGATTGCGGTACGGGTGCGCGGTCAGCGCGGTGGCCAGCAACTGCTCGTAAACCAGTGCGCGCGGCCGGTCGTCGGTGCGCCAGCGCCGCTCCTCCATCACTACCTTGATCTCTTTCGCGAATTCGTCGGCCGCCAGGGTGGCATTTGTCATGCGGTCGGCTTCGAGCCGCAACGCCAGCTCGAGCTGGGATTTCTGCAGCACAGCGAAATAGCCGGTGAAATCGTGGCTGGTGAACGCGTTCTCGCGGCCGCCCGCCTCCGCAATGAGGCGCGAGTATTCGCCCGCCGGCGCCGAGGGCGTGCCCTTGAACATCATGTGCTCGAGGACGTGCGCCACTCCGGTGACGCCGTTCACCTCGTCGATGCCCCCTACCTGGTACGACACCATCACCACCACCACCGGCGCGCGGCGGTCGGGCTTGACGATCACGCGCATGCCGTTGGCCAGTTTGTGCTCTTCGGCAGCGGTTGCCGCATGGCTCGGCGCCACGGCGAGCGCCAGCACCAGCAGGGCGCGCGTCAGGTAATCGGAAAATGTCATGGATGCGCTTCGGCGGGGGTGAATTTCAGGCTAGAATTGTATCCACTCGCGGACTGGAAAGGCGAACTTTCCGGTCGTTCCAGTCAACTTCCTATCCGTCTCTAGACTCCCCTGCGCGTGTTAAGTTTCAAGACCTCCTCCACCGGCGGCGATGGCTGGTTTGCGCGCCTGCGGGGCGGACTGTCCCGGACGCGCGAGCAGCTCGGCGGCCGCCTCGCCGGGCTGATCGGGTCGGCGCGCCCGCTCGACGCCGCGTTCTACCAGGAGCTGGAAACGGCGTTGATCGCCGCCGACGTTGGCGTCGCCGCCAGCGCCCACCTGCTCGCCGAGTTGCGCAGCCGCGCCCGGCGCGAGGGCATAGCCGACGCCGACCGCCTCAAGGAAGCGCTGCAGGCGGTGCTTCAGGATCTGCTCGCGCCGGTCGCCGTGCCGCTGGAGGTGGATGCGCACCGGCCGTTCGTGATCCTGCTGGCGGGTGTCAACGGCAGCGGCAAGACCACCTCCATCGGCAAGCTTGCGCACTATTATCTGGGCCGCGGCAAGTCCGTGCTGCTCGCCGCCGGCGACACCTTTCGCGCCGCCGCGCGCGAGCAGCTGGTGACGTGGGGCGAGCGCAACAACGTGCCCGTGATCACCCAGAAGTCCGGCGACGCGGCGGCCGTGATCTTCGACGCGGTCAACGCCGCGGTCGCCCGCCGCATCGACGTGGTGCTGGCGGATACGGCGGGACGCCTGCCTACCCAGCTGCATCTCATGGAGGAGATCAAGAAAGTGAAGCGCGTCATCGCCAAGGCACTGCCGGGGGCGCCGCACGAGGTGCTGCTGGTGCTCGACGCCAACACCGGGCAGAACGCCCTCGCGCAGGTGCGCGCGTTCGACGCCGCGATCGGGGTCACCGGGTTGATCCTCACCAAGCTCGACGGCACTGCCAGGGGCGGGGTGATCGCGGCCATCGCACTCATGCGATCGAGTGCTTCGCGCGAGCAGCCGATCCCGGTGCGCTTCATCGGGGTCGGTGAAGCGCTGGATGATCTGCGACCGTTTGACGCAGGGGAATTTGTTGCCGCTCTGTTCAATTGATCCTAGCCCCGGATTCCGGTTAAAAAGCGGCTTCTCATCCCGCCCCGGTAAGTGCTTACTAACCGTTTCCACCTCTCTATAAGCACATGATTTCGTTCAGTCAAGTCACCAAGCGCTATCCCGGCGGGCTGGAGGCGCTGCGGCAGGTGTCCCTGACCATCGAGGCCGGCCAGATGGTGTTCATTACCGGGCCTTCGGGAGCCGGCAAGAGCACCCTGCTCAAGCTGATGGCCGCGCTCGAGCGGCCCTCGAGCGGCAGCGTCATCGTCAACGGCCAGAACGTGGCGGCGTTGCGCCCGCGCGCGATCCCGTACCTGCGCCGCAACTTCGGCCTCATCTTCCAGGACCAGAAGCTGCTGTTCGACCGCACCGCCTTCGACAACGTCGTGCTGCCGCTCGCCATCACCGGCTTCGAGCGGCGCGAGGCGGCGCGGCGGGTGCGCGCGGCGCTCGACAAGGTCGGGTTGCTCGCCAAGGAGAAGGCCTATCCGGTGAGGCTGTCCGGCGGCGAGCAGCAGCGGCTCGCCATCGCGCGCGCCATCGTGCACCGGCCCGCAATCCTGCTCGCCGACGAACCGACCGGCAACCTCGATGCCGCCTATGCCGCCGAGATCGGCGAGCTGTTCCGGTCGTTCAACCAGGTCGGCGTGACGGTGGTGATCGCGACCCACGACGAAGCGATCACGGCGCGCCTCAAGCCGCGCCTCATCATGCTCAAGGAAGGGAAGGTGGCGGCATGATATTAAGTTCAAGGTTCAAGGTTCAAGGTTCAAGGTTCAAGGTTCAAGGTTCAAGGTTCAAGGTTCAAGGTTCAAGGTTGGACGACATTCGAGTACGAAGTTCAACTTTGAACTTGGAACATTGAACTTGGAACTTGGAAGTCGGAACAAGGGGGTCCCCGCGTGACTTGGGTATGGCACCATCTCGATTCCCTGGCAACGACGCTCGCGCGCTTCGGCCGTGCCCCGATCGTGACGCTGCTCAAC
>CAZCGD010000283.1:0-7707 GCA_964498105.1 uncultured Streptomycetaceae bacterium | reverse complement strand
AGGATCAAAGCACATGACACAAGCCATGCCGACAGATACCGCACAACCCCTCCCGCTGGCTGACGGCGTGCAGGGCATCGTCGCCGACTGGTCTTCGGACCAGCGGGCGTTCAAGAAAGTCCCCTGGGGCAAGGCCATGATGTGGATCTTCCTCCTCAGCGATACTTTCATCTTCAGCAGTTTCTTGATTTCGTACATGACGGTGCGCATGTCCACCACCGCGCCCTGGCCCAACCCGAGCGAGGTTTTCGCCTTGACGTTCTTCGGCGAAAAGATTCCCCTGATCCTGATCGCCATCATGACCTTCGTCTTGATCAGCAGCAGCGGGACGATGGCCATGGCCGTCAAGTTCGGCTATGAAAAAAATAGAAGGATGACATTTATCCTGTTGCTGATCACCGCGGCGTTGGGCGCCACCTTCGTCGGGATGCAGGCCTTTGAGTGGACCAAGCTGATCGAGGAGGGGGTACGGCCCTGGGGCAATCCCATGGGCGCGGCCCAGTTTGGCTCGGCCTTTTTCATGATCACCGGCTTCCATGGCACGCACGTGTCGATCGGCGTGATCTTCCTGATCATCGTGGCGATCAAGGTGTTGCGGGGTGATCTGGATCACCAGCGGCCAGGTTTTTTGACCGGCAGGAAGGGCAACTACGAGATCGTGGAAACCATGGGTCTCTATTGGCACTTCGTCGATCTGGTGTGGGTATTCATCTTCGCACTTTTCTATCTCTGGTAAGGCAAATCATGGAACACGCGGCACGGCAACAGCATGGCGCGGCAGGGCAACAGCATGCGCACGTGGAAGGGCAACAGCATCCAATCGGCATTTATCTCAAGATCTGGGGATTGCTGTTTGTTCTCAGCGCCGCGTCTTATATGGTCGACTACTTCCACTTTCAGGGTTACCTCAGGTGGTTTCTGATCATCGTGTTCATGTTGTTGAAGGCCGGGCTGATCGTTGCCATCTTCATGCACATGATGTGGGAGCGGCTGGCCCTGTTGTATGCCATTTTGGTCCCAACGCTGTTGTTGATGGTGCTGTTGGGCATTGGGGCGCTGGAAGCGGACTACACCTTTTTTTCGCGGGGCGTCTTTTTCGTGAAGGGATTGTTGTAGCGTAACCCGATCGAATTTCACGAGCCCATTTATTTCCGGAATCCGTTTCTTACTTAAGAACTGCCTATGACTGAAAAACGCTTGGCGAAGAACCTTTGGGTTATTCTCGGGATCAGTATCGTGCTGATTCTGTTTTTTTTCGTTCTGGTGGCCCATCACCGCGACATCCCTGACCAGGTCCGACAGCAGCGCGGCGCGCTTTTGAGTTCCGCTACCAGTGTGGCTGAGCGGATCAAACCCGTCGGCCAGGTCGTCGTTGCTGCGGCTGAAACTCAGAGGGAGCCGGTGAAAATCGCGATGACCGCGTCGTCGCCCGTCCGCGACGGACAACAGGTTTACCAGGCCGCTTGCGTCGCCTGCCACGATGCCGGTATCGCCGGCGCGCCGAAGCTGGGTGATAAGGGCCAGTGGGCCAAGCGCATCGCCAAGGGCCTCGACACTCTCTACGCCAGCGCCGTCAACGGGATGCAGACGAGCGCGGGAGTGATGCCGGCCAAAGGCGGGAACCCGACGCTGAGCAACGCCGAGGTCAAGGCCGCCGTCGACTACATCGTGGCGCGGTCGAAATAAGCCGTTTGCCGGTTCTCATTTGCGGACCTCGAAGGGAACGGGCAAAACGAGGCCGCCGCGGAATTCCAGGTTGATGACCACCGGGTCGCCGGCGCGCAGCGTCCGTTTCGGGTTCATCAGCATCAGATGATAGCCTCCCGGCGCAAAGATCAAGCTCGCGTTAGGTGTCAGCTCAATCTGCGATGCGTGCACCATACGCGCCATGCCGTCCTTGACGATAGTGCGGTGCATCATCACAGTCTCAAAGCCGGGACTGCTTGCCGCCACGAGTACTTGTGATCGTGACGTGTTGTTTCGCAACGCCATGTATCCCGCCATCATGGCCATGCCGGGCGGGGTTTCCCGGATCCAGGCATCGCGCACGGAAACGCCCGCCTCCTCACTCGCAGCGGGGACGAGAGTCGGCGCCAATAGCAGGCAGACTAAAACCGGATGTCGCCAACTCATGTCGCATTGCCTGCTGCAAGCTCCCGCACCACTTTGAAACGCCTGCTGATAGCCTCCGCATCATGGGGCGGCGTGAACACGGCATGATAGCGGGCTCGCGGATCCAGCAGAAATACCGCCGCGCTGTGATAGACGGGATAGTTTTCCATACCCGGTGTGATCGTAACCTGATACGCGGCGCCCAGTTGACCAGCCAGGTTACCGATCTGAGCGTTGTCTCCCGTCACGCCGAGAAAGGTCGTATCAAAATAGCCCACGTATTGCCTGAGCTTGCCAGCGTTATCGCGGTTTGGATCCACTGAGATAAAGACGAATTGGATATCGTCGGCGCCGACCGTACTTTTAGCGATGTTGCCACGCGCGCGGGCCAGTACCGCGAGAGTCGTCGGACAGACGTCCGGGCAATGGGTGAAGCCGAAAAAGATAAATGACCATTTACCCTTCAAGCTTGCAAGATCAAATACCCGATTCTTATGATCGGTTAGCGCAAAGGCCGTCAGTAGCTTCGGCTCAGGAAACAATGTGATCACCTGGTCCGGCAGCAACATAGCCCGCGAATTGCGTTCCCGATATATATCAGCGAGCCACACTCCGGCAAGCATCGCGGCCAGCACGACGCTTGTTATCATGATGCTGAATTTGAGAGATATATTGTTCATGACTGCCCACACGGTGGCGATAAATCCGCCTGCAGCGCCATCATAAACCATGAGCTTGCAGGATGGGCGCGACGGCACTGGCCCGCTCCGCGCGCAACCCGTTCCGCGGCACGGGTCCTTGGCTATACTGGGCAGAACCGCAAAGCCGCTTCAATGCCAATCCAACAGTTGCGCGAGGTGCTCGCGAAGGCGATGCCAATCGGATGAGCCTCTACCGGCCCCTGGTGCTGTGCAGCGTCGTGCTCACTTTCCTGGTGATCGTGGTCGGCGCCTACGTGCGCCTGGAAGACGCGGGCCTGGGCTGCCCCGACTGGCCGGGTTGCTACGGGCAGTTGCTCGGCGTGCCGGACGAGGCGCACGAAGTGGCGCGGGCCGAGCAGGCTTTTCCGGGCAAGACGGTCGATGCGGGGCGGGCGTGGAAGGAGATGTTTCACCGCTATCTCGCCGGCATGCTGGGTCTGCTCATACTTGCGATCGCGGCGATCGCGTGGCGGATGCGCGGCGAGACCAGCCGGACGCCCTGGCTCGCCACCCTGCTCGTTGCGGCGGTCGCGTTCCAGGCGACGCTCGGGATGTGGACGGTGACGATGCTGCTGCAGCCCGTCGTCGTGACGCTGCACCTCCTGGGCGGAATGGCGATATTCGCGCTGCTGCTGTGGCTGGCGCTGCGGGAGATCAATCTGCCACCGGCGCCGGCCGCGATTGCGCGCGCGTTCAGGCCGTGGGCGGCCGCCGGACTCGCGGTGTTGGTCGCGCAGATTGCGCTCGGCGGCTGGGTCAGCGCCAACTACGCGGCGCTCGCCTGCGCCGATTTTCCGACCTGCCACGGCGAGTGGCTGCCGACGATGGATTTCGAGAACGCATTTCACGTCCTGCGCGAGCTTGGCGTGACCGCGGCGGGCGCGCCGCTTTCGTACGAAGCGCTCACCGCGATTCACTGGAGCCACCGTCTCGGGGCACTGGTGACGCTCGTCTGCGTCGGCTTCCTGGCGCTATGGGCGCTGCCTAACCCGCAACTGCGGACCGTGGGCGCGGTGCTGCTCGTGCTGCTGCTGGCGCAGGCGGGGCTGGGCGTCGCGAACGTGCTGCTGCGGCTGCCGCTCGTGCTCGCGGCCGCCCACAACGCCGGCGCTGCGCTGTTGCTGGCCGCGCTGGTGGTGTTAAACTTTGTCGTCTTCCGAAGAGCTAATAGACAGGATTAGCTGATGTCGTCCAGCCTTGCCAGCCAGCCGCTTGCTACACGGGCGAGCCAGTTCTACCAGCTCACCAAGCCGCGCGTGGTGTCGCTCATCGTGTTCACCGCGGTGATCGGCATGTTCCTCGCCACGCCGGGCATGGTGCCGCTGCAGGCGCTAATCGCCGGGACGCTCGGTATCGCGCTCACCGCGGGCGCGGCGGCGGCGGTCAACTGTCTGGTCGAGCAGGGAATCGACGCGATCATGACGCGGACCCGCGGGCGGCCGCTGCCGCGCGGGCAGGTGACCTCGCTGCAGACGCTGGTCTTTGCCGGCGTGGTCGGCGGCGCGGGGCTGTTCATCCTCTACCACTGGGTCAACGCGCTGACGATGTGGCTGACGCTCGCAACCTTCGTCGGCTACGCGGTCATCTACACCGTGGTGTTGAAGCCGATGACGCCGCAGAACATCGTGATTGGCGGCGCCTCCGGCGCGATGCCACCAGTGCTGGGCTGGACCGCGGTCACCGGCGAGATCGCGGCCGACGCGTTGCTGCTGTTCCTCATCATCTTCGCCTGGACGCCGCCGCACTTCTGGGCGCTCGCCCTCTACCGCAAGCACGAGTACGCGAAGGCCGGCGTGCCGATGCTGCCGGTGACGCACGGCGACAAGTTCACGCGCCTGCACGTGCTGCTCTACACGGTGATCCTGACGGCGGTGACGCTGATGCCTTTCGTCACCCGCATGAGCGGCGCGCTCTACCTTGCCGCGGTGCTGCTGCTGGACGCGGTGTTCCTGTGGTACGCGGTGCGCATCTACGTCGCCTACAGCGACCAGCTCGCGCAGCGCACTTTCCGCTATTCCATCCTCTATCTCACGCTGCTGTTCGCGGCGCTGCTCGTCGACCACTATTTCCGCATTCTGCTGTAGGGCGCGCGACACGCTTGAAGAACCTTCTCGCAGCGCTGTTCTGGCTACTGGGCGCGGCCCTGGCCGGCGGCTGCGGCGACCAGGCGGGGGCTCCCCGGTTCAAGCTCACGGATGTGACCGGCGCCGGATTCGGGAAAGCGCTCAACCTCACCGACCATAACGGCAGCCCGCGCACGCTCGCCGATTTTCGCGGCAAGGTGGTCACGGTGTTCTTCGGCTTTACTCACTGTCCCGACGTCTGCCCGACGACGCTCGCGGAGATGGCGCAGGTGATGAAGGAGCTGGGCGCCGACGCCAAGCGGCTCCAGGTACTGTTCGTGACGGTGGACCCCGAGCGCGACACGCAGAAGCTGCTCGCGCAATACGTGCCGTCGTTCCATCCGGGCTTCATCGGGCTCTACGGCGACCGTGATGCGACCGCGCGCGCGGCGAAGGAATTCAAGATCTATTACAACCAGCAGCCGGCCAAGGGTGGCAGCTACAGCGTCGACCATTCCGCCGGCACCTTCATCCTCGACCGCGAGGGGCGGCTGCGGCTGTTCGCCCAGTACGGGCAGGGCCCGGCCGCCCTGCTGCACGATATCCGCCTGCTGCTAGCCGGCGCATAAACCCAAGAACGGCGGTTACTAACCGCAGAGGCGCAGAGACGCAGAGGTAACGCAAAGAACATCGATGAAACTACGGTTCACCAAATTGGAAAACCGTAGAAGCTTTGTAAGTCGTTGAATTTTCTGTTCTCCGCGTCTCTGCGCCTCCGCGGTTCGCTGTTGCTAGGGTAAAAAAAGCCCCGGCCGCGGCCGGGGCTTTTTCATCGGCAGTGCAGCGGGGTTACGTCGCCTGCGGGCCGATTACGCCTTTCATCCTGGCCAGCGCTTTCGCCTCGACCTGGCGGATGCGCTCCGCGGAAACGCCGAACTCGGCGGCCAGATCGTGCAGCGTCGCGGGCTCCTTTTCATTCAGCCAGCGCGCCTCGACGATGCGGCGGCTGCGCGCATCGAGGCTCGCCAGCGCCTTTGCCAGCCCGCTGCCGCGCAGGCGATCGGTCTCCGCGTGCTCGAGGAGACGGCCGGGTTCCGCGTCTTCCGCGGCGAGATAGGCGATCGGCGAATACGCCTCATCCTCGTCGTCGCCGGCGGGCTCGATCGCGATATCCCTGCCGGTCAGCCGTGTTTCCATCTCGACTACTTCGTCGGGTTTGACGCCGAGCTGCTTCGCCACCGCCTTGACCTCCTCGACGCCGAGGCTGTTGAAGCTTCTCTTGAGGCTGCGCAGGTTGAAGAACAGTTTCCGCTGCGCCTTGGTGGTCGCGACCTTCACGATGCGCCAGTTGCGCAGGATGTACTCATGCATCTCGGCGCGGATCCAGTGCAGGGCGAACGACACCAGCCGCACGCCGCGCTCGGGGTCGAAGCGCTTCACCGCCTTCATCAGGCCGATGTTGCCCTCCTGGATGAGGTCCGACTGCGGCAGCCCGTAGCCCAGGTAGCCGCGCGCGACGGCGACCACCACCCGCAGGTGTGACAGAACGAGCTGACCGGCTGCTTCAAGGTCGCCCTCGCGACGGAAGCGGCGGGCGAACTCCTGCTCCTGCTCCTGGGTCAGGAGCGGGTAGCGGTTGACGGTCTGGATGTAGGTTTCCAGGCTGCCGGCAGCCGCGAGTACTGGCAAAGCAAGACGGGTCATATGCTCTCCTCTGCGTGCCTAGTTTAGCACTCTAGAACTTGGAGTGCCAGAACCCGGTAAAGTTCCTTTGATTCATGGGGTTGAGGAACCAGGCTCGGGCCAAAAACCGGCTTAAATCAGGAGCTTGGAAGAGGCTGGCCGCGGTCTCGCAGGCCCGCCGGCAACTAGCGGGGTTCGATTCTGGCGAGGTGCTGGTCCACCGACAGCCAGGCGCCAAACCAGCCGAGCCCGGCGGAGAACAGCAGCAGGCTGGCGCTGTCCTCCCAGCCAAGATGCCGCAGCTCGATCTGCGTGGCGTAGAGCCGGGACAGGTCGGCAAGCCCGTGGTTCAGGAGCTGCAGGCTGGCCCCGATGATGGCCCACGCCGCGATCCCACCCGCCAGCCCCTGCAGCGCGCCGAAGTAGAGGAAGGGCCGGCGGATGAAGGAGTCGGTGGCGCCGATCAGCTTGGAGACCTCGATTTCCTCGCGGCGGGTAAGGATCTGCAGCCGTATGGTGTTGAAGGTCACCGCCACCAGCGCAAACGCGAACAGGGTCGCCAGCAGCCACACCGCCAGGCGCGCGACCCTGAGCCCGGCTTCCAGCCGCCGCGCCCACGCCGCATCGAGCTGCACGTGCGTGACCTTGGGCCAGCTACTCACCTCGTCGCGCAAGCGTTCCAGCGCTTCCGGCGCCGCGTCCCGCGGCCGCACGACGAACGCATCCGGCAGCGGATTGCTTGGCAGGCTGTCCACCACATCGGCAAGTCCGGTGCTCGCCTTGAGTTCCTTGAGAGCCTGGTCGCGCGGCACGTAACGCACGTCGCGCACGGCGGCATGCTGTTTCAGGCGCGCCTCGATCTTCCCGGCGTCGGCCGGCCCGGCATCCAGCGCGAGGAACACCGACAACTGCGGGTCGGAGGCGAGCGTGCGGACGACGCCCCGCAGGTTGTCGAGCGCGACGTAGAGACCGACTGGCAGCGCCAGCGCGATGCCGATCACGCCGACGTTGAGCAGCGTCACGATCGGGGCACGGCCGAAGCGCGCGAGCGTCGTTGCCAGGGAATCGAGATGGTGCCATACCCAAGTCACGCGGGGACCCCCTTGTTCCGACTTCCAAGTTCCAAGTTCAATGTTCCAAGTTCAAAG
>CAZCGD010000282.1:0-4798 GCA_964498105.1 uncultured Streptomycetaceae bacterium | reverse complement strand
TGCGGGGTCCGGCTGGAATCCGTCGAGGACGGCGTCGACGAGGCCCGCTGGATAGCCGACGATGAAGCCGGACTTGAGGTACTCGCCGTTGTTCCGGGCGTCGGTCGTATCCCAGCTGCGCTGGATCGCGACGTAGTCCTGGGCTTTGATCGTGTCCTCGATCGGCTTGCCGAGCTTCCGCAATGGCGCCAGCACGCGCTCGGCATCGGCGGCCGGCCCGGAATACGTCGTCTGAATCGTGAAACTCCCGGGCTTGCCGCCCGCGGGCGCGTCCATGTAGGCGTCGGTATACATTTCTTCGGGCACGCTATGGCTGTACTCGCCGAAGAACTCGAGCAGCTCGCGGGCCCGCTCGATCGGAAAGACCAGGTCGCCGCCGATGATCTGCCGCTGCATCGGGTGCAGGCCGAACTCGAAGCCCGTCACGATGCCGAAGTTGCCGCCGCCGCCGCGCACTGCCCAGTACAAGTCGGAATTCTCCTCCGCACTGGCATGACGGAGCTGGCCGTCCGCGGTCACGATATCCACGGATTTCACGTTGTCGAGCGCGAGACCGAAGCGCCGCGCGAGACGGCCAAAGCCGCCGCCGAGCGTGAGGCCGCCAACCCCGGTGTGAGACACGGTGCCGGCCGTCGTCACCAGGCCGTGCGACATCGCCTCGTGGTCCAGGTCCCCTAACAGGCTGCCGCCTTCGACGTACGCCCGACGTGCGGCCGGGTCAACCCGCACACCGCGCAGCCGCGACAGGTCGATTTGTATGCCACCGTCGCAGGTGGACTTGCCCGAAAAGCTGTGGCCACCGCACTTCACGGCCACGAGCAGCTCGCGCTCGCGCGCAAAAGTGACCGCGTTGCGGACATCCGCGGCGCCGGTCGGCTGCACGACGAGCGCAGGGTGCTTGTCGAATTGAGGGTGCAGAATTCGGCGCGCCGCGTCGTAACCTGGATCCCCAGCGAGCAGGAGTGGCCCGCGCAAGCTCGCCTTGAGCTCGGCGACCGCCGCCTGCTCAATGACCGTCGCCGAGCCGTCGAGCTTGACCGCGGCGAGCCCGCCCGCGGCCTGTGAGGCCGCCTGGTCGAGCGCGAAAAGCCGCGGAGTCGGCAGTGCATAGGCGACTGCGGCAGCCAGCGACGAGTGGACGAAGCGACGGCGGTTCATCATGTGCTTTCCCCCTGTTGACGCGGGACTCTGCTACCGAGAACGCAGATAGGCAAGCTTCACTACTAAGGCGGTCCTTTCACCGCCGCGGCGCCACTCAGTACATGCCAAGCACGACGCGCAGGCTGCGCTCGACCGCGGCAAGTTCCACGGGCGTCAGGATCGTGAGTGGTCCTTCGCCAAGGCGGGTCCGATCGAGTGCTCGCGGCTGATCGACCACGACCTGGCAGTTTTCCCTGAGACGATCCCGCGCGGGCACCGTGACCCGCCACAGCCTGAACTCCGGGTAAACGTGCGTCGTCAGCGGCAGCACGACGACCATTGGCATCGCTGCATCGATCAGTTCGTCGGCCTGAACGATCAGAACGGGCCTGATCTTGCCGATCTCGGCGCCGCGGGCGGGGTTGAGGTTTGCCGTCCAGACCTCGCCGCGTCTCATTGGTGCTTCTTCCTGCGCCGGCCCGTGGCAGGGCTCCCGCCGTATTGTCCGCGGCTTTCGGCGACGCGCAGCCCTTCGTTGTCGAGCGGTAGGGCCTCTTCGGCCAGGGCGAGGGCGTTCTTGCGAATCTTCGGATTCGCGTACGCGGTGCGCGCTTCTGCGACGAATGCGGCGATGGTTCGCTGCCGCTCCTTCTGTGCGAGAAACTCCGCGATCGCTGCGCGCGCGATTTCGGAGCGCGCCACGCCCTCGCGCCGCGCCTCCTCGTCGAGCCGCAATTCAAGATCCTCCGGGAGCCGCAGGCTGAAGGCCGCCATGCATCACCATTCGTAGTTCAAAAAGTATTACATTTTGACATACGATATGTGATTCAGCAAAGACCCACTGGCGGTCAATCGCCGTGTCGGCCTCTGTCAGTCACTTCCCGCGAGCCTTGTAATACGCCGCGATCCTGGGATGGTTGCTGACCCGCTCGAAGTGCGCCGCCAGTAGCGGCGCATGCTGGTCCACGATGTCGGCAGGGACATGGTCCAGCGCTCCGGACTTGAGCCAGCGCACCCACAGGAAGCATTTGATGTCTGCGACCGTCAGGCGCTTTTCGACGAACCACTCGCCACCGCCCGCCTTGAGCCGGGCCTCGATCTGCTGCAGGAAACGCGGGATGGGACCCGCCGCCAGCGCCTCGCGCGCCTTCTTCTTGGCCTCGCCTTCGAGCGCCATGGTGTTACCGATCCTGGTGGAGATGTCCTCAACCGCGTCCATCACCTCGTCCGCCAGCGTCGCCTGCCAGTCGTCCTTCGGGTAAAGGCCAGCAAGCTTGCCGAGGTAGCGGTTGATGGTGTTCGACTGTGCAATCACCTTGCCGTCCACTTCCAGCACCGGCATTGCCTGGAACGGCGTCTGGTCGCGCAGCGCGGGCCAGTCCTTGCCCGCAATGCGCTTGTCCTCGAACGCGATGCCGCCAAGGTGCATCACCAGGCGCGCGGCCTCGCCGCGGCCGCCGTCGAAGTCAAAGTAGCTCAGAATCAGTTTGGGCATGGGAACTCCCTGCGCGTTTTTTGCGGGACAGGAACACGCGGAATGATAGCGCGTGCCGCTTGATCAGATAGCAGGGGCGTCCGGGGACATGGGGGTTGTGACACGGGGTGGCTCAAGGAGTAAGCCGCGCCGGATTGTGTTTGCAAATCAGGCTAGCGGCGCCACTCCGAACCACCTGGCGTGCAACCACAGAATGAAAATCGCGTAGAGCGCCAGTCCACCGACAACGACGATCACATCGTTCGCCGATGAACTCGGCAAAACGCGGATCGGGCGTGCCGGACGACGTTCGAGCGAGATGCGGACGGCGACGGTCCACGCGAGAAAAGTGCCGAACAGCAGCAGATCGGCAACGCTGCCGTTGGTCAGCAGATGCGCAACCGCCCAAAGCATGGTCGCCAGGAGCAGGGGATGTTGCGCGGCGGTCCTGATGCGCCCGGGAATGACCGAGGCGAGTGTGAGGCTGAATGCCGGGAGCATCAGGAGCGCTGCAATGTAGCGGAACACGGGCGGGGTCGTATACAGCACGGCGTCGGATGCCCGCGCGGCCCCATAGCCGGTGACGAGCAGATAAAACCCTGCTAGCGCAGCGATCGAGTAAATGCCCTGCCAGGTTCTTTTGCCCAGGCGTTCGGCGACCCGATCGCGCCAGCCCAGCGCCAGCAATGAAATGGAATGGACGCCGAAAAAGACCGCCAGCCCGAGGACTAGCCGCTCCATCTTGGCTGCACTATCTTATAAGCCAGCGAATCGATCAACCCTACGGCGCTCGCTGCCACGTTTAGTCTGCCTTCTTGCCAGTCAGGCCGCTGTGGATGAAGTCAGCAGCCTTCTCGGCGAAATCCTGCTTGCCCTTGTCCTTGGAGCCGCCAATCAATCCGCCAATCTTGCGGTCTACTACGATGTCCTTAGCGATCACGGATCCGTCGCTCTTGCGCTTCAGCACGGCGTCAACCTCGAATTTTTGCTTGCCAGCGCCGAAGCCGACGAAGTAGCGCGCGACCTGGCTGCCCTTCTTGTAGTCGGTGACCTGGCCGCCGAATACCAGGCTGCGATTGTCGTCGTCGCACCGCTGCTCAGGCGCGAGACGCGTCTTCATGCCAGCCACCTCGAGGGGGATTTCAAGCGCGATGTAGTTGCGCAGATCCGCGAGATGTTCCGGCGGAATCATCGCGGCACGTGCGTCGGCGCGCTCCGCGATGTCATCCTTTTGCACAGTAAACAATTCAAGTTCGATGCAATCGAATTGAGAGGAAATATCTTCTGCTTGCACCGAAGGTGCGAGCAGTAGCGTGACAATCAGCATATAAGGACGATGCATCTGAGCCATCCTTCGTTGGGAGTTCCCGCCCCTCGCGAGCAGTCTACGCCTGTTCGGTCGCGGCGGAGTCGGCTACCCCAGTCTAACGAGCCGTGCACACGAAGGATTCCATTCCGCACGGCGTCTAATCCATGGCAGCACATCAATCAGGAGCATTTGCCATGAAGAGACACATTGGAATGACCGGCAAGGCCATCGTGGCCGGTATGGCGCTGGCGGCGACAACGACGCCCGCCACGGCCGCCCCGCCTGTGCCGTTCAAGCAGACGAATATCCATTTCGAGACGAACGCGTCGGCTTGCGACATGGGCATTCAGATCAGTTTCGACACGGACGGCATCACGGCGGGCGAGGTCGAAAGCCCGTTCGATCAGCCGGTCTTCACTTTGGGAGCCGTCCCCGGCCTGGAAAACACGCATGACATAACCGAGATGTTTCACGAGCGCGTCGAGCCGCCGATCAGCGACCTCGAGATCGCACTCGGCTGCGAGCCTTCCGAGGACGCGATCTCGCTGGCCGAACTCCTCGGCAACTGGCCGGCCGGCTGGTACGAGTTCGATGGTGAGAGCGGGAGACAGGAATTTGAAGGCAGAGCCAGGCTTACGCACAAGATTCCCGCCGGCCCCGAAATTCTCGCACCTCAGGACGGTGCCGTCGTCGCCCACGACGCGAACCTTCTCATCCGGTGGAACAAGGTAACAGGGCCGATCGTTCCCTACCTTGGGCCGGTCGAGATCGTGGGTTACCACATCGTGGTCGTCGATATCACGAACCCGGTGCTGGCTCCGGGAAAGACGAAGACCGCGTTCAACGCCGACGTCTCGAAGGGGGAGACCACCTTC
>CAZCGD010000281.1:0-5564 GCA_964498105.1 uncultured Streptomycetaceae bacterium | reverse complement strand
TATGTCTCCGAACACCCGTTACCCATGTCCCAAGTCTGTACACCCCTGAGGGGGAGGGTTACCTATTTTTCCCTCCCCCTGAGGGGGAGGGTTAGGGAGAGGGTGCTTTTTGAATCCTGAAGCGATGAGTTCAACCATGGTTGCATCGGCAAAGAACATCGAGGTCACTCCAGCAGCGCGGGACGCCATCGCGCGGCTGATGATGGAGTACGTGCACGCCATCGACAACAACGAACTCGAGCGCTGGCCGCTGTTCTTCACCGAGAGGTGCCTCTACCAGATCATCTCGCGCGCCGACCATGAGCTGGGCCGGCCGATCGGCGTGTGGTTCTGCGACAACCGCGGCATGCTGGAAGACCGCGTCAGCTCGATCCGCGAAGTCAACGTATTCGAGCCGCACGTCTACCGCCACGTCATCGGCCCGACCGAGGTGCTCGACGCCAGCGACGGCGCGTACGCGACGCAGACCAGCTACCTGGTAGTCCGCACCATGCACGACGGCGAGATGAAGCTGTTCAGCGCCGGGCGCTACGTGGACGAAATCGTCGTCGAGGACGGCACGGCGCGACTGCGCAAGCGCGTCGTGGTGACCGACTCGTGGCGCTACGACACCCTGGTTGCCATACCGATCTAGTGTCATGCCCAAGAAAGACCTGTTTCACCTGCACCTCGAAAGCTTCCGCAAGCGCCCCGCCCTGTTCTACGTGACCGAAGACCACTGGCAGGCCGCCGCGCGGCGCCACCCGGCGCTCGCCAGGCGCGTTCGCGTCACCTTCGGCTGGGACGGCGACATCCTCGACGAGGCGCTCAAGACCGCGGATGCGATGCTCAACTCGAACCCGCCGCGGGAGCGATTGCGCGAGCGCGCGCCGCGCCTGAAGTGGATCCAGACCACCGGCGCGGGCATCGACGGCCTGCTGCCGTTCGACTGGCTGCCGGCCGACGTCGCGCTCACCAACAACACCGGCGCGCACGGCCCCAAGGCCGAGGATTCCTGCATCCTGGCTCTCTCGCTCCTCAACGCACGGCTGCCGCAGTTGCTGGCGCACCAGCGCAATCACGTCTGGAACTCCATCTACACCACGCCGGTCGCGGGCAAGACGGTCGTGGTCATCGGTTTCGGCGACCTCGGCCAGGGCGCCGGACGCGCGGCGAAGAAGCTCGGCGCGAAAGTCATCGCCGTCACCCGCACCGGCAAGGCGGCGCGCCCCGCCGACGCGGCCTACCCGGTGAGCCAGATCGACCGCGTGCTCCCCAAAGCGGATTTCGTCGTCGTCACCACCCCTCTCACCTCCGGGACGCGCAACCTGTTGAACCGCCAGCGCCTCGACCTGCTCAAGCCCGAAGCGAGCCTCGTCAACATCGGGCGCTCCCCGGTCGTGGACTACGAGGCGCTGCGCGACAAGCTCGTCAAGGGCGAGCTGGCGGGGGCGGTTCTTGACGTGTTCCAGCCGGAACCGCTGCCCGCGGATTCTCCGTACTGGGACACGCCGAACCTCATCGTCCTGCCGCACGTGAGTTGCGATGACCCGCGCTACATCGAGCACCTGCTCGATTTCTGGTTTGAAAACTTCAAGCGCCTGCTCGCCGGCAAGCGGCTCGTCAACATCGTCGATCGAAAACTAGGTTATTGAAACCGCCGATGAACGCCGATGAACGCCGATAGAATAAAGGCCAAAACAGACATCGCGGGAAGACTCGAACGGATAAACTGAAGGTTCTTTCCGGTTTTTCTTCGGGCTAATCCTGTAAGTTATGTCTATGGGGGTTGGTTTTCATCGGCGTGTATCGGCGTTCATCGGCGGCTAATCAACTCTTCATGGGTCTTCCGATTTTCCACATGATCGCCGGCGCGCCGGACCCGGTGGCGCCGTTCTCGCACGCAGTGGAGCAGGACGGGTGGGTGTTCGTCACCGGCCAGATGCCGTTCACCGGCACGGCCAACGACTCCCCGTACCCGGAAGGCATAGAAGCGCAAACGCGCCAGGTCATGGAGAACCTCAAGCGCGTGCTCGCGGGATGCGGGCTGGGGCTCGAGCACGTCCTCGCCGCGCGGATCTTCCTCATCCGCTTCGACGAAGACTACGCCAAGATGAATGCGGTCTACGCCGGCTATTTCGCCGTGGGCAAGCGGCCCGCGCGCACTTGCGTCGGCGTCACGGCGCTTGCACGCGGGGCGCGCGTCGAGATCGACTTCATTGCGCGCCGCCCGGCCGCGGGCAAGCCTGGCGCCGCCCGCGCGAAACCGAAGCGGCGCCGCCCTCGTTAATTCGTGAATCGTGAATCGTGATGAAATCCGTTGCCTCCGCGCAGGTACCTGCCGCCGGAAAGCTGGTGCTGGACCACGTCGCGCACTTCGTGCCGCACGCGGACCACGCGAGCAGCGCGCTGAAGCAGATCGGCTTCACCCTTACGCCGTTCTCCGAGCAGTTCCATCGCGCGGAGCCGGGCGGACCGCTGCTCCCCGCCGGTAGCGGCAACCGCTGCGTGATGCTCAGGGAAGGTTATCTGGAATTCCTGACGCCCACCGGCGATACCCCGGTCGCGAGCCAGCTACGCTCCTCCATCAAGCGCTACACCGGTGTGCATCTCGTGGCGTTCGGAACCGCGGCACCCGAGACCGACCATGTGCGGCTGGCCAAGGCCGGCTTCGGCCCGCTCCCGCCGGTCGCGCTCCAGCGCCAGATCGGCACCGCAACCGGTGACGGCACCGCCCGCTTCACGGTGGTGCGCGTGCCACCCGGCACGATGCCCGAGGGCCGTATCCAGTTCTGCCAGCAGCACACGCCGGAATTGCTATGGCAACAGCACTGGCTGGAGCACCACAATCGCGCGGCCGTTCTCGCCGGCGTGATACTGCGTGTCGCCGATGCCCGGGAAGCAGCGCAGCGCTTTACCCAATACACGGGACTCCTCGCGCAACTGAGCGGCAGCGTGTGGCGCATCAGCACCGCGCGCGGCTACCTGCTGTTCCTCGACCGGGAAACCCTGCACCGCCGCTTCGATGTCATCCCGCCGTCGCTGCCGTGGATCGCCGGCTACGTGCTGAAGAGCCAGGACATCGTTGAAACCGGCGACACGCTGCGCCGGTCGGGCGTGCCGGTGCACGTGCTCGGCAACCGCCGGCTGCTGGTCAAGTTGCCGGCAGCACTCGGCGGCGTGATCGTGTTCGAGCCGATGGACGCGGGCGTG
This sequence comes from uncultured Streptomycetaceae bacterium, assembly GCA_964498105.1. Taxonomy (GTDB): domain Bacteria; phylum Pseudomonadota; class Gammaproteobacteria; order Burkholderiales; family SG8-41; genus SG8-41. Next base: position 2,372 of record CAZCGD010000281.1, on the reverse strand, counting down.
CTCAACTTCGATTGAACCGGACGACGCATGACCCGATCTCGACGAAACGCAAAGGCGAACGCGAAACCACCACGGCGCCGTCCGGCTCCGCGCAAGCTGGTGTGCCTGGAGACCTACTGGAGCGACCACGGCGCGCAAGCGTTCAGAGCCGAATCCGTGCAGCCGTTCTTCCAGGGACTTGCCACCCAGCTCGATCCCGCGCTCAGAATCGCGCACCGCTTCGTGGAGTCGCCGACCCAGCTCGTGGCATACACGCGCCGCGCCAGCGGGCTGCTGTGGAGCGACCCGGAGGTGTTTGACACCCCTGTTTACTACCTGTCCTTTCACGGCTCGCCGGGCACGGTGCGCACCGCGCTCGCCAGGCTCGGTCCAGCGCGCCTGTGCAAGGCGTTCGAGGGCTGGGGCGCCTCCTACGACAACCTCGTCTATTTCGCCGCGTGCAGCGTGCTGGCGGGAGCCGGCGGCAGACGGTTCTCGGATCAGTTCCTGGAGCGGTCTGGCTGCAGGGCCATCGTCGGCTATACGACCGACGTGGACTGGATGGAAAGCATGCTGACGGATCTTCTTTTCCTGCGGCGCTTCTACGGTGATGCGGACCCGTGGCGGAATTTGCGGGCCATCCACGAGTCGGTGCTTACTGACTTCGCGCCCGCGCACCGGCTCGGCTTCACGGTCCATACGCGTGACTGACTCAAGGGACGAGGGTCGAGGGTCGAGGGATAAAGGAAAGGGCGTGATTCGTGAATCGTGAATCGTGAATCGTGATTCGACTCCTTGTTTTTCCTTTGTGTCCATCCTCACCCCCGCCCCTCTCCCAAGCTGAGAGGGGAGGTTCGAGCTTTCCCTTCTCCACTCGGGAGAAGGAGAAGGGATGAGGGATGGTGTCCTTTGTGGCTCAGCTGTTGAGGTAATCGGCGTTCATCGGCGTTCATCGGCGGCTAAATGAAGTTTGACGAGACTTTCGACGTTGTCGTCGTCGGCTCCGGGCTGGCCGGCGGCATCGCGGCGATCACCGCCGCCGACGCCGGCGCCAGGGTCCTGCTGATCGAGAAATCGGAAGTGCCGGGCGGGCTCTCGATCTGTTCCTACGGTGCAGTCAGGAGCGCGCGCGATGCCGAAAGCGCTTTCGCCTACCTCAAGGCGACCAGCAGCGGCCGCACGCCGGACGACGTGCTGCGCGTGCTGGCGAACGGCATGTGCGAGCTCGAGGCCTACGTGCGGGATCTCGCCAGGATCAACAACGCTGTCATCAGCACTTCCGTTGCGGAGGCTTTGATCGGCGGGGACGATTCCGAGAAGCGCCGCGTCGGCGCCAACTACCCGCTGCCGGGAAACGAGGCTTTCTACCACACCACGGTGGTGGACGTTCCCGGCTTCGACGCAAGAAAACACTATCCCTGGGCGAACGGTGCGCCGGGCGGGCCCAAGCTGTACAAGATCGTGCACGATCACCTCGCGCAGCGTGGCGTCGAGATCCGCCTCGCCACGCCGGCATTGCGGCTGGTTGCCGATCCTGCGACGCGCGAAGTGCGCGGCATCCGGGTCGCGGCGAACAGCGCCGAATGCACAATCGGAGCGCGGCGCGGCGTGATCCTCGCCTGCGGCGGCTTCGAGGGCAGCGCGGAGATGAAGGCGCAGTTCCTCGAAGGCAAGCCTGTGCTCAACGCCGCTGCGCGCACCAACACCGGCGACGGCATCCGCATGGCGCAGGACCTGGGCGCAGCACTGTGGCACATGTGGCACATCCACGGCGCCAGCGGCTTCCGCCATACCGACCCCGCCTACCCTTATGCGATCCGATTGAAGCGCTTCCCCGACTGGTTCCCGGGCGAGGAGCACCGCGCGCGCGTGAAGATGGCGTGGATCCTGCTCGACCAGGATGGCCGCCGCTTCATGTCGGAGTACCAGCCCTACACCCAGGACACGGGGGTGCGGCCGATGCAGCAATACGACCCGGTGAAGCAGCGCTTCCCGCGCAATCCCGCGTTCATGATCTGCGACGAAGCGGGCCGAAAGATGTATCCGCTCGGCAAGGCGACTTCCAACGACAAGGGCATTCGCTACGACTGGAGCGAGGACAATCTCAGGGAAGTGGAACTGGGAATATTGAAGCGCGCTGACACCCTCGAAGGGCTTGCGATCCAGCTCGGGCTCGAGCCGGAAGCGGCGATGACAAGCGTCTCGCACTGGAACGAGCAATGCGCGCACAGCGCGGACACGGATTTCGGCCGTCCCGGCGGCACCATGACACCGATCCGCACCCCGCCCTTCTACGGCGCGCCGGTGTGGGCCACGCTATCCAACACGCAGGGTGGGCCGGTACACGATGCGCAATCGCGCATCATCGACGTCTACGGCAAACCAATCCCCCG
>CAZCGD010000280.1:0-7890 GCA_964498105.1 uncultured Streptomycetaceae bacterium | reverse complement strand
GGGGTGCTGAAGCGCGTCGTGGCGCACGTCAAGGCGGCGGATGGAGTGTCGCTCACGATAGAAGCCGGCAAAACGCTCGGGCTGGTCGGCGAGTCGGGCTGCGGCAAGACCACGGTGGGCAAGGGCATCCTGCGCCTGATCGAGCCGACCGGCGGTAAGGTGATGTTCGAGGGCGCGGACCTTGCGCGGCTCACGGGCGGCGCGCTGAAGCGTCGCCGCAAGGACGTGCAGATCATCTTCCAGGACCCCTATTCCTCGCTCAATCCGCGCATGCGCGTCATGGAAACGCTGGAGGAAGGCATGGTGGCGCTTGGGCTGGGCGCAGGCCGCGACGAGCGCCAGTCGCGGGTGGATGCGCTGCTCGCCGAGGTGGGCCTGGATCCGGAGGTAAAGTACCGCTATCCCCATGAGTTCTCCGGCGGGCAGCGGCAGCGCATCGCGATCGCGCGCGCGCTGTCGGTCGAGCCCCGCCTCATCGTGTGCGACGAGCCGACCAGCGCGCTCGACGTCTCGGTGCAGGCGCAGATTCTCAACCTGCTGAAGGAATTGCAGCGCAGGAAAGGGCTCGCCTATCTGTTCATCACCCACAACATCTCGGTAGTCGAGTTTCTCGCCCACGAGGTAGCGGTAATGTACCTCGGGCGTATCGTCGAGCACGGCAGCGTGGACGAGGTGCTGTCGGACCCCCGGCACCCGTACACGCGGGCATTGCTGTCGGCAGTGCCGGTGGCGGACCCGGCGTCGAGACGGGAAGTGATCCGGCTGCAGGGCGACCTGCCGTCACCCGTCAATCCGCCCGCGGGCTGCTATTTTCACCCGCGGTGTCCGGCGGCCTTTGCCCCCTGTCGCGAGGCCTACCCGGACACTGCCCGCTTCACCGCGTCACATACGGCGGCGTGTCATCTCTATGCCGCCGACGCGGTGAAGCGAGAAGCGTGACATGGTGGGGCGTGACATGGTGAGGCGTGACATGACAAAGCGTGACATGGAAAGGCGTGATTTCTTGTTAAACGTCTAGCGACGCAGTACCACGTCACGCTCCATCACGTCACGCAATATCACGTCACGCAGTACCATGTCACGCCGTATCACGTCACGCAGTACCAAGTCACGCTCTTCAAGCGTGCCTAGCCGCCTGCGGCGCGGGCCTGCGCGGCCGGTGCGCTGCTCTTCACTGCCGGCGGCTTGGCAGCCGCCGTTGCGGTCTTCTTGGCGTGGTGGTGGGCGCAGGCCACCTGCTTCTTGGCGCCGTCGTTGCTCACCTGGAAGCACTTCGCCCGCCGCGGCTGGCTGCGCGTGAGGGTCACTTTCGGCGCCGGCAGGTCGGGCAGGTGGGGGTCGGCGTTGCCGCGCAGCGGCACCAGCAGCGTTTGACCGGCGACGATATTCTTGTTGCCGGGGACGTTGTTGGCGGCCTTCAGCTCGGACAACGTCATGCCGTGCTTCGCCGCGACTTTTTCCGGCTGGTCGCTGCGCTTCATGGTGTAGGCTTGCCAGGATACCAGCGGGCGGTCGTGGGTCTCGAGGTTCTTCTCGAACACCGCGACCTTGTTCACCGGCAGCACGATGGTCTCGGAGCCGCCGGCCTTGATCACCGCCTTGTTGTGGGCCGGGTTGAGGAAGCGGAATTCCTCCAGGGAGATTTCCGCGAGGCTCGCGGCGAGCTGGACGTCGATATGGCGCCGCGAGGTGACAGTCGCGAAATAGGGGCGGTTGGGAATGTCGGCGAGCTTGATGCCGAACTGCGCGGGATTGGCGACGATATTCTTCACCGCCTGCAGCTTCGGCACGTAGGTGCGCGTTTCCAGCGGCATTGCCAGGCTTTCGTAATCGGTCGGCAGGCCGCGCGCCTGGTTCCTGGCGATGGCCCGGCTCACCGCGCCTTCACCCCAGTTGTAGGCAGCGAGCGCGAGGGTCCAGTCGCCGAACTGGTCGTGGAGCTTCTGCAGATAATCGAGCGCGGCGCCGGTCGCGGCCAGCACGTCGCGCCGCCCGTCGTACCAGAAATTCTGGCGCAGGCCGTAGATCTTGCCGGTGGAGGGGATGAACTGCCACATCCCCGACGCGTGTGCCCGCGAATAGGCCTGTGGGTTGTAGGCGCTCTCGATCATTGGCAGCAGCGCGATCTCCATCGGCATCTTGCGCTTCTCTATTTCCTCCACCACGTGATAGAGAAAGTGGCTGCCGCGATCCACCATGCGCGCGACGTAATCCGGGTTGCCCGCGTACCACTGCTCCTGCCTCTGCACCAGCACGCCGTCCAGGTTATTCATGCGGAAGCCGGTGCGGATGCGCTGCCAGACGTCGATCGGCGGGGGTGGGGGCGCTTCCGCCGCCGGCGCAGGCAGGGGCAGAGGAGTCTGGGCCGGAGCTTCAGTTTCCTGGGCCGGCGCAGGAGGCGAAGTACGGGCCAGCGCTTCCGCCGTGGACTGCGCCTGGCGTTGCCCCTCCGAGGCCGGAACGGGTGCTGCCGCAAGCCTGTTCCGGGCCAGCGTTTCCGGAGCGTCCTTGGGCAGCTCGGCGCACGCCGCTGCTACCAAGGCGACCAGACCCAAGACTGCTGTTTTCAAAAGCATGCCGAAATCTCATGCAGGAATGACCGACCGATGGTAAACAGGCCGTGCCGGGCGGTCAAGCAAATGGGCTTAAAAATCATAGATCTTTGGCGAATTTCGCAAGCAATTTGGTAAGTCTGCAACAGGGCGAAGCGGGCTATCCATCGCTGGTTGAGCAGGGTCGAGCACGAATTGTGCCCGAATCGGACCCGTAGTCGCCCGTACAACGGCACACGACTGCCGTATAACGGCAACTAGAAGCCGTTCTTCCACTCCCGGATGGCTGCCAGCACGTCCACCGGGTCCTTTAACGTTTTACCGGCAAATCGGTTGGCCGCGGCGATCACAGCGGGCTCGCGCACGCGGACGAACGGATTGGTCGCTTTTTCCTGACCGATGGTCGAGGGCAGGGTGGGCAGATCCCGATCGCGCTGCTGCTGTGCTCTCGCTTCCAGTTCGCGCAAAGCCGCATTGCCGGGATCGGCGGCCTTCGCGAAGCGGATGTTGGCGAGCGTGTACTCGTGGCCGCAATAGACGCGGGTCGCGTCCGGTAGTTGCATGAGGCGCGACAGCGAGTCGTGCATTTGCCGGGGGGTGCCTTCGAACAGCCGGCCGCAGCCGGCGGCGAACAGCGTGTCGCCGCTGAATACCATCCCGCCGCCGTGGAACGCGATATGGCTGCGCGTGTGCCCCGGTATCTCCATGACCTCGAATTCGACGCCGAAGTGCGGCAGGGAGAAACGGGCCCCCGCTTTCAGCCGCTGCGTAACTTCGGCAATGCGCTCATCCTGCGGGCCGTAGACCGGGACGGTCCAGCGCTCGAGCAGCCCGGCGTTGCCGCCGACGTGGTCGGCATGGTGATGCGTGTTGAGGATCGCGACCAGTTCCAGCTGTTCTCGACTCAGGTAGTCGATGACCGGCCGCGCGTCGCCGGGGTCCACCACCGCCGCGCGCTTCCCGTCGCGGAGGGTCCAGATGTAGTTATCGGCGAAAGCCCGGAGCGGGATTATTTCGTAGTTGCTCATAAAGACCCGTGACATGGACAGGCGTGACGTGGAACTGCGTGACGTGATGGGGCGTGACGTGGTACTGCGTGATTTTCATGGAGACCAGAACGGCAGTTGCGCTTCACCATGTCACGTCTTACCACGTCACGCCTGACCATGTCACGGTTCATCATGTCACGCTTTCCAACTTCGTGGTCTGATTATAAACTCCAGCCATGCCTCCAAACGGTAATGCGCCGCACGCCGCGGCGGAGTGGTTCGCCACGCCGCTGGGCCAGTTTCTTCTTGCCAAAGAGCAGGCGTACTTCGACACGGCGGTGGCCGACGTCTTCGGCTACAACGCGCTCCAGCTCGGGCTGCCCGGGATTGACCTGCTGCGGGCGAGCCGGATTCCCTTCCGCTGCCGGGTTGGGCAGGAAGGCGCGACCGATCTGAAGGTGGATTTCCGCGATCTTCCGATCGCCAGCAACAGCGCCGACCTCGTGGTGCTGCCGCACGTCCTCGAGTTCAGCGACAACCCGCACCAGATCCTGCGGGAAGTGGCGCGAGTGCTGCTGCCGGAAGCGCAGGTGGCGATCGCGTGCTTCAATCCCTGGAGCCTGTGGGGCTTCCGGCGCGCGTTCGGCAGCAAGGCGCACTATCCGTGGAACGGGCGCTTCATCCACCTGCCGCGGTTGAAGGACTGGTGCGCGCTCCTCGGTCTCGAGATCACCGCCGGCAGGATGGGCTGCTACGTGCCGCCGTGCAGCACCGAGAAATGGCTTGGCCGCTGTTCTTTCATGGAGGCGGCCGGCGACCGCTGGTGGCCGGTGGCGGGGAGCGTTTATTTCCTGCAGGCGGTGAAACGCGTGCGAGGAATGCGGCTCATCATGCCGAAGTGGAGCGAGCGGCTGGCACCGAGCAAGAGTCTCGCGCCGGCGCCAAAGAAGGTCGCGCGGCCGGACGAAGCCATCACCGCGCGGAACGACGTGACATGATGAATCGTGACATGGTAGTTCGTGATGTGGTGAAGCGTGACATGGTGAAGCGTGATCCGCCATTGTTTTTTAACGCTCTATCATGTCACGCTGTATCACATCACGATTTTCCACGTCACGCAGCACCACGTCACGGTTTCCGTTGATGACAGACCTCGTCGAAATCTACACCGATGGCGCGTGCAAGGGCAATCCCGGTGCCGGCGGATGGGGCGCGTTGCTCGGCTGGAACGGCAAGAAACGCGAGCTCTACGGCGGGGAGGCGCACACTACCAACAACCGCATGGAGATGACCGCCGTCATTCGCGCGCTCGAGGCGCTTACCCGGAAGAGCCAGGTGCGGCTGCACACCGACTCCAAGTACGTGCAGCAGGGCATCAGCGAGTGGATACACTCGTGGAAGAAGCGCGGCTGGCGCACTGCCGACCGGAAGCCGGTCAAGAACGAGGACCTGTGGCGCCGCCTCGATGAACTGGCGGGCGAGCACGAGATCGAGTGGCTGTGGGTGCGGGGGCACGACGGCAATCCCGGCAACGAGCGGGCCGATGAGCTCGCCAACCTGGGCGTCGCCGAAGTTTCTGGAAAGTCTTAATGGACAGGATTAACAGGATTAGACCGAAACAAAGTCAAAACAGTAGTTCCAGGCTTGAATCTTATTGATACTGTCGTTCCGGATCTTGGTGTTGATCTAATCTTGTAAATCCTGTTAATCCTGTCTATTAGACTTTGATCTGGCTTTTGACTTTGTCTCGACCTTGTAACTTCTGTTGATCCTGTCTATTGTTCTTTGAGCGGCGCCTTTTCAGAATGAGACAAATCATCCTCGACACCGAGACCACCGGCCTCGAGCCCGAATTGGGCCACCGCGTCATCGAGATAGCCGGCGTCGAGCTCGTCAACCGCCGCTTTACCGGCAACAATTTTCACCGCTACTGCAATCCCGGGCGCGAGAGCGATGCGGGCGCGCTCGAAATCCATGGCCTTACCAGCGAGTTCCTGAGCGACAAACCGAAGTTCAAGGACGTCGCCGCGGAGCTGCTGGATTTCATCACCGGCGTCGAGCTCGTCATCCACAACGCCGCGTTCGATGTCGCGTTCCTCAACCGCGAGTTCGATCTCGTGGATCTCAAGCGCGTGACCGACTACTGCCCGTCCGTGGTGGACACGCTGCGCCTGGCGAAGGACCTGCATCCCGGCAAGCGGAACAATCTGAACGCGCTGTGCGAGCGCTACCAGGTGGACAATTCCGGCCGCAAGCTGCACGGCGCGCTGCTGGATGCCCAGCTGCTCGCCGAGATCTATCTCGCCATGACGCGCGGCCAGGACAGCCTGGTGATGGAAGTGGAGGCGCCGGTGACCGCGGCGAGCGCCGCCGCCGCCGAGGTCGCGACGGGTAAGCTGAATCTGATCGTCGTGCCCGCCACCCGGGAGGAGCTTGTCGCCCACGAGCAGCTGCTCGAAGACATCGACAAGGCCAGCAAGGGCGCCACGTTGTGGCGCCGGCTTGAAAAAGCGTGAAAACCTGAATAGACAGGATTAACAATAAGGCAATGTCAAAAACAAGATCAAAGGCTAATGGACAGGATTAACAGGATTAGACCGAAGCAAAATCAAGAACAAGAATGGACAGGATTAACAGGATCAAAAACAGGCACCTGGACCCTCATCGACAGAAATATCAGGTCTAGTAGTCCACGAACGGAAAGATCCGTTCAACCATTTCGCCCCTGATACGTTGTACGTGTAGGTCCCGCCTTTCGAGCTGGCGGGGCACAGCTCGGGGGTATCGTATGACGCTCGATGAGACTACAGATCGTGTCATCGCATCTTGCTTCAAAGTGCACAAGGCGCTTGGGGCTGGCTTTCTTGAGAAAGTCTATGAGAATGCCCTGTTAATGGAGTTGGCGAGAAGTGGATTAACAGTTCACCAGCAGGTACCGATCTCGGTGAAGTACGAAGGTGCGGTAGTGGGTGAGTATTTTGCCGATATCCTGGTAGATGAGCGGGTAATCCTGGAGCTGAAGGCCAACGAGGCCTTGTCGAAGGACCACGAGGTTCAGCTGGTCAACTACCTGGCGGCAACGGGTATTGATGTAGGATTGTTGATCAATTTCGGCAGAAGCGTAACCGTAAGGCGGAAATTCAGGGAATATCGCGGAGGTAGAAACCGCGACAGGCTCGAATAGCTCTGGCACTAGATTTTGTTTTTGGTTTTGCTCTAATCCTGTAAATCCTGTTAATCCTGTCCATTAAGCTTTTGACTCTAAGCAGGCTCGCCTCTGGCGAGTTTCCCCGCAATAGTGTCGATTAACCTACGGGAAATGCTGATCGGGGGAGGCAGTTTAGGTAACTGCTCCGCATCGAACCAATGCGCCTCCTCGATTTCCACTCCGTCGGGCTGGATCTCGCCACCGGCGTATTCGGCGGTGAAAGCGATCATCAGCGAATGCGGGAACGGCCACGGCTGGCTGCCAAAGTAGCGGATGTTCCTGATTTCCACGCCGACTTCCTCGCGCGTCTCGCGCACGACCGTGTCTTCCAGCATCTCGCCCGGCTCGACGAAACCAGCGAGCGCCGAGTACCGTCCTTGCGGGAAAGCCGCCTTGCGCGCGAGCAGCAGTTTTCGCCCGTGCGTGATCAGGATCATGATGGCCGGCGTCACCGGCGGGTAGGTGGTGTAACGGCAGGCCGGGCAGGAGCGCGAGCGCTCGTCGGTGCGCAACTCGGTCGGCGTGCCGCACCGGCTGCAGTAGCGGTGGTTGCGGTCCCATTCGAGAATCTGATACGCCCGCCCCGACAGCGCGGCCAGCGTTGTTTCCACCAGCCCGAACAAGTCGCGCAGTCCCAGCGCCGCCCACCCCTCGGGCAGCGCCTGCGCCTCATGGACCGCCACCGCGTAGCAATGCTTCCCGCTGTAGAGCCCGAGATACTGCCTGCGTTCCACCGTAACGCCGTGCTCGGTGAGATCGACGCAGCACGGCATCGCGGGAGTATCCGCGCCGCTCACGACGAGGATCTCGGTCTTGCGGAACGCGAACCACAGCACCGGCTCATCAAGCTGAGCGGGTGGCGTAATCAGGGGTACGTAGCTGTCAATCATGTGCAGATTCTATAGTACGACCGGCGAACAGCGGGGTTCACGGTAACGCGAATGACTATAATGTGTGGCCATGGACAGAAACGCCAGAACAGGGGTGAAGCGGCTGTTGTTTGTGGGGGCGTCCTGCATCTATCCACGCGACTGCCCGCAGCCGATGCGAGAATCCAGCCGGCTCACAGGTCCGCTGGAATTTACGAATCACCCCTACGCCATAGCCAAGATCGCCGGCGTTGTGCACAGCGACGACATGG
>CAZCGD010000279.1:0-2114 GCA_964498105.1 uncultured Streptomycetaceae bacterium | reverse complement strand
GATCGCATCGGCGGTCGGCCATATCACGCCACCGGTGGGCCTGTGCCTGTTCGTGGGGATGTCGATCAGCGGGCTGCCGATGGAAAAATTGATGCGGCCGCTGGTGCCGTTCCTGTGTGCCATCATTGCCGTTCTCTTCGTGGTCGCTTTCATTCCGGAGACCACGCTGTGGCTGCCACGAGCATTCGGCCTGATCAAGTAACCGGGAAGCGAGAAGCCGGCCTCGCGACAAGCCACGCTGAAGCCAGCGGAGTTTCATCATTGCGGAAGCAGTCCCATGAGCGCACGTCCTCTCCCCGCCAAAGACAGACTGACCCTGTGTTTCGCCCATGTCGCCTATCGCATGGGGGAACGCTTCGCCCTGCGCAACGCCGGCATCGACTGGTTCGAGGTGCGCAGCCTCGAGGATCTGAAGGCGCGTATCCCGGAGGTGGACGTGCTGCTGTGCTCCGGCCTGTGGCGGAACGAACTGATTCCTGCGGCGCCGAGGCTGGCTTTCATTCAGTCGATCAGCGCCGGAACCGACCAATATTCCCGCGAAGCGCTGGGCGCGGCCGGCATCCGCGTCGCCAGCGCGCAAGGGGTGAACGAGCGCGCGGTCGCCGAGCATGCCATCGCCTTGATCCTCGCCATGGTGCGGAGAATTCCGGAGGCGCGCGACAACCAGACCGCCAAGCAGTGGCGCGGCATGATCGGCGACATCTCGAAGCGCGAAGACGAGCTCGGCGGCAAGACGCTGGTGATCGCCGGCCTGGGCCGCATCGGCTCGCGGCTGGCCACGCTCGCCAAGGCCTTCGGCATGCGCGTGATCGCCACGCGGCGCGATCCGTCCAAGGGCGCGGGGGCGGCCGACAAGGTCGTCGGCGAGGATGGCCTGCTGGGCGTGTTGCCGCAAGCCGATTTCGTCGCGCTGACCTGCCCGCTCACGCCCCAGACCGAGAACCTGATCGACGCGAAGGCGCTCGCGGCGATGAAGCCTTCGGCCTACCTCATCAACGTCGCGCGCGGCAAGGTGGTGAACGAGCCGGCGCTCGTCGCGGCGCTCAATCAGAAACGCATCGCCGGCGCCGCGCTCGACTGCGTCTGGGAGGAGCCGTTGCCCGCTACATCGGGACTGTGGGGCGTGCCCAACGTGCTGATCACGCCGCACACCGCCGGCGAGACGCGCCGCTACGAGGACAACGTCATCGACCTCCTGCTGGAAAACCTCGAGCGCCTGTGGCGCGGCGAGGCTGCGTTGAAGAACCAGTTCGTCTGACATTGACGGCGGAGCGATTGCGATGCAAAGTTCTGCAGACCGAATTGCCCGTACAGCGGATGTTCTAAGGAAGCCGTATGACTTTCTTCGTTGAAGGCGTAAGCAATCACCTCGAGCCGCAGCCGCAGGTACGGCGCATCGGCGAGTACGAGACGGTTGCGGAAGCCATGGCCGTGGCGCAGAAGGCGATCGAGGAATTCCTGCGCGGCAATTTCAAGCGGGGCATGAACGCCAAGAAGCTTTTTTCGTTGTACCAGGAGGAGGGTGAGCATACGTTCATCTTCCAGGACGAGGGCAATACCTTGAACGTGGCCGGCTTTGACCACGCCGCCTACGCCAGGACCCGCGCCGCGGAGATCTGTGGCCGCAGAAAATAATGTGAATGGGGTCAGGTTGGACCCCATCTGTCCTCGCCTTGCAGCAGCGGGCCGGTAAATCAGTGTAAGCTCCCGCCTAATTGCCCCACTAGGGGGGCAGCCAGGAAGCGACGCCATGAACCAGGCAGTGACCGCGGATATTCCTTATATCGTCAATACGGGCGAGACGCTGATCAACGAGACTTTTGGCCCAGAGGACGGGAGCCGGCGCCGTACCGGGACGCAGGAACTGCGGCCGATGACGGTGCGCGACGGGCGCCCGCTCATCGGGGACTTCTCGCTGGATCAGCACGGCTTCGTGTTCGTCGAGCACCACACCCGGGTAGGTGATTTCTTCGATGAACAACAGCTGAAGTCCGTCTATTACCCGGAGGTCGAGCAGTTGATCAAGAAGGTGTCGGGCGCATCACGGGTGGTGCTGTTCGATCACACGCTGCGCTCGGGAGACGGGGCGGAGCGGGAAGCGAAGTTGATCCGCG
>CAZCGD010000278.1:0-13438 GCA_964498105.1 uncultured Streptomycetaceae bacterium | reverse complement strand
ATTCACGCCTTTGTTGTCTTGTCCGCTTCAAAGAGTGCCAGCGCCTCGAGGCAACGGTCGCGTTGCGCTGCTCCCGCCGCCATCTCCACGGTTGACCCCGGCAGGCGCATGCCGTAGGTCAGCCCCGCATCCTGCGCGTCGAGCACCCAGCGCGCGAGATGGGACAGTCGTTCTTCCACCCCCATCTGCGGCGGCAGTTGCGCCCAGTCGAGCCACAGCTCGGTTTCCGCCTGCCCGCTGAACTGCTTCGTCAGCAGGCGCCGGTCGCGGGCGGCGGCTTTCCACGCGATGTGGCGGGGTGAGTCTCCCGCGTGATACTGGCGCAGGCCGGAAAAATCCTCCTGGCCGCGACCACGTTCGGCGCCGGCGCCGGCGTTCGCCGCGGCGGGCGGCAACGGCAGTCCAGGGAAGGCGGGCCGCGGATAAACGAGGCAGTGCATGGAGAGTTCGAGATAGGCCCATGCGTAATAAAGTCCCAGCGGAAAACGGGTGAAGAGGGTGAGCCGGCCCGGTCGCAGGATGCCGCGCCGGGACGCCGCGATGCCGATCGCCGCCGGCGTGACTGTGCGTGCCATCACGTCCACGAACGCCGCGTCCTTCCGGTCCCAGGTGAGGCCGATGGCGTAGCGGTCGGCGCTGCCGCTGTTCTCGAGGTGAACCGTGAAGCGGGCGGTGTCGCCGGCGAATACCGGCTGAGCGCGGCCGCCGTTCACCCGCAAATGCGCCAGGTTACGAAAAGTATGGATCATGGCGTTCACGGCGAGCGCACCCAGCAGGAAGGTGAGCACGAACCCCAGGCCCAGCGAGTAGTTGATGGAGCTCAGGAGCATCACCAGCAACGCCACGGCAAACATCAATCCGTGGCGCGACGGCAGTATGAAGACCCGCCGCTGGCTCAGTACGACCGCACCGGTTTCCGGCCCGCGCGGCCGGAACAGCCAGTTATAAAGATGGCTCTTGAGGGCGGCGTACATTCGCTGTTCCAAGTTCCAAGTTCCAGGTTCCAAGTTCAAAGTTCAACATCAACCTGGAACCTGGAACCTGGAACCTGGAACATTGAACTCTTATGGTATGGCGACCTGCTTAATGAGCTGGGCGGCGATATCGGCGCCGTTGGCGCGGGTGACTTCGCCGGTGGGGACCAGCCGGTGGCCGACCACCGCGGGCAGCACGGCCTGCACGTCCTCCGGGACCACGTGGTCGCGTCCGGCCATCAGCGCCCAGGCGCGGGCCGCGTGCAGCAGCGCCAGCGCCGCGCGCGGCGACAACCCGTTGACGTAATCCGCGGCGCGGCGCGTATGGTCGGTCAGCGCCTGCACGTAGTCGAACAGGGCGTTTGATGCATGGACCTGCTGGGCGCGATGTTGCAGCGCAGTCAGTTCCTGCGGCGTCATGGCGGGCTTCAATGTAGCCAGCAAGTCTCGCCGGTCCTGGCCCTGCAGAAGCGCGCGCTCTGCCGCGGCGTCGGGATAGCCGAGGTGGACGCGCATCAGGAAACGGTCGAGCTGCGATTCCGGCAACGGGAACGTGCCCACCTGGTAGGAGGGATTCTGGGTGGCGATGACGAAGAACGGCTCGGGCAGGTGCCGCGTTTCGCCTTCCGTAGTCACCTGGTGCTCCTCCATCGCCTCCAGCAGGGCGCTCTGCGCCTTGGGCGTGGCGCGGTTCACTTCGTCAGCCAGCACGACCTGGCTGAAGATCGGGCCGGAGTGAAACTGAAAGCCGCCAGTATCGCGGTTATATATGGACACGCCGATGATGTCGGCAGGTAGCAGGTCGCTGGTGAACTGGATGCGCTGGAAAGCGAGCCCCAGCGACGTGGCGAGCGCGTGCGCCAGCATGGTCTTGCCGACGCCCGGGATGTCCTCGATCAGCAGGTGGTCGCGCGCGACCAGGCAGGCGATGGCAAGCCGGATCTGGCGGTCCTTGCCGAGGATGATGCCGCCGACCTGCGCCGCCACCTTTTCTATCTGCTGAGTCATCTGTTTTGGAGCGAGATTCCCGTATGGAGTTGCGACATTATAGGGCGCGTGGTTCGGTTCAGCGTTGCGCCACGGGGGATTTGGGATCGTCTAGAGAGCCAGCGCCGCTCCCGATGCAATCTGGCCGTCGGAAACCATGCAATAGTGCACGCTTTCCATCAGTAAGGCCCGGTATTTTTGCGCTTTTTTGGTAAGATGCGAAGCTTGAACGGCGGCAGACCGTAGTTGTGGAGAGCGGGGATGGCCAGGCCATTGCCAGATAGCAGCGAGAAAGCGGCGCGTAAAGAGAGGCGGCGGCCCAAGCGGCCGCGCACGCCGGCGCCGGGGCAGGATATTGCCGAGCGGAGCCGCATCTGGCAGGCGCTGCTCGACAGCGAAGACCGCTACCGGGCAACGTTCGATTGCGCCCCCATTGGCATCATGCACAGCAGCGTGGAGTCCGACCGGATCCTGCGCGCCAATCCCAAGCTGTCGGAGATGCTGGGCTACACCGAGCTCGAACTGCTCGGGATGACGGCCGATGACATCCTCCATCCGGATTACGTCGGCGCTGACCGGCCCCGCTACCGGGAGAAGATGCTGTCAGGAGAGCTGGGCTCGTTTTCGTCGGAAGGCAAGTACGTCCGCAAGGACCGCTCCGTCATATGGGTCAACCGCACGGTGTCCCTGGCGCGGGACCCGCTCGGCGCGCCCCTTTATTTCATCCGGATCATGGAGGACATCACTGAAAGCAAGCGCACCGAGGAAGCGGTCGGCAACGAGCGGGTGCTGTTGCGGGCCATCATCGACACGGTCCCCGATTACATCTACGTCAAGGACGCGCAGGGGCGGTTCCAGCTTGCCAACAAGGCGTGGCTCAAGGAACGCAACCTCAGCGCCAAGTCCATAGCCGGCAAGACCGTGTTCGATGTGTTCCCGGCCGAACTGGCCGAAAGGATGGCGGCCCAGGACGCGGACATCGTGAGAACGGGAGTCCCGATCCGCGATTTCGAGCAGAAGGTGATCCTCAAGACGCCGGAAGGAGAGGTCGCTCACCCGCAGTGGTTTTCCATATCCAAGGTGCCGATGCAGGACGCGTCGGGCAAGATCATCGGCACGGTCGGCACCAGCCGCGACATCACGGAACGCAAGCTGTTGGCGCAAAGCCGTGAGATGGAGCATACGGTCACCAGGATGCTGGCGGAGGCGGCCTCGGTGGACGAAGCGATGCCGAATCTGATCAAGACCATGTGTGAGGCAATGGGGTGGGCCTACGGTTCGCGCTGGAACTGGAGCGAGGCCGAGCAAACTCTCATGCGCAAAGAGTTCTGGAGTGATTTCGTGATGGATTTCGGCGGCGAGGATACCGTGCCCTGGACCAGGCTCAGGTTCCGGAACCCGCACGGGCCGGTGAGCCGCGCCTGGACCGAGAATCAGCCAACCTGGATCGAGGACATGCGGCGCAACGACACCATCAACCGCCGTCACACTGCGCTCAAGCTGGGCTTGCACAGCGCGTTTGTGTTTCCCGTCATAGGGGGCGGCAAGACGATCGGCATCATGGAGTTTTTCGGGCGCGAGACGCGCCGGCCTGACGAAATGCTGCTGCAGATCGCGGGCTCGATTGGCAGGCAGATCGGCCAGTTCATACAACGGAAGGAGGCGGAGCAGGCGCTGCGCGCGAGCGAGGAGCGCTATCGGGACGTATTCGATGCGAGCCCGCTGCCGATGTGGGTGTGGGACGACGAAACGCTCGACATCGTCGCGGTCAACCAGGCCGCGACCGTCCACTATGGCTACAGCCGGGACGAGTTCCTGCGCATGAACGTGCGCGACTTCTGGTTGCCCGACGAGGCGACGCGTTATGAACGGAATATACGCAGCCGCGCGCAGCAAACGTCGCTGCAGTTGCAGCGCAGGCACCGCACCAAGGACGGCCGCACTATAGACACCGAGGTCACCGCGCGGCTGTTCACGCTCGGCGGGCGCTCGGTCTGGTTGACCGTGATCAATGACGTATCCGAGCGCATGCTCGCGGAAGCCGCCTTGCGGGAAAGCGAGGAGCAGTTCCGCCAGCTCGCCGGCAACATCCCGCAGGTATTCTGGATCACCGATACCGCCAATCGGCAGACGCTTTACGTCAGCCCGGCGGCGGAAACCATGCTGGGACGGCCGCTCCAGGACATACTCGCCGACCGCCGGGCGTTGATCCGGGCGGTGCACAAAGAGGACCGGGCGCGGGTATATGCTGCGCGCAAGACGGCGATGGCATCGGGATACGACGAGACCTATCGTATTGTGCGGGTGGATGGTTCCATACGCTGGGTGCACGATCGTGCGTTTCCGGTGCGTGATGCTGAAGGCAGGATCTATCGCATTGCCGGCATTGCCGAGGATGTGACCGACCGCAAACACGCCGAGGAACGGCTGGAGCACCTGGCGCACTACGACACGCTGACCAATCTGCCGAACCGCGCCCTGTTCTACGACCGGTTGAAGCAGACGCTGGCCCAGGCCAGGCGCAATCGGTGGACGATGGGCGTCATGTTCATCGACGCGGATCGCTTCAAGAACGTAAACGACACGCTGGGGCACGCAGTCGGTGACCAGCTCTTGCAGCAGATTGCGAGGCGTCTGACGCAGTCGGTACGATCGGACGATACCGTGGGGCGCCTGGGCGGCGACGAATTCGCGATCGTGCTGTCGACCCTTGCCAGCGCCCAGGACGCAACGCTGGTCGCGCAGAAGATCATGGCGACTTTCACGGAACCGTACAAGCTGGAAGGCGCCGAGGTTTATGTTACGGTCAGCATCGGCATCACGCTGTTTCCAGACGACAGCAGCGATCACGATGTTCTGATCAAGAATGCGGATACCGCGATGTACCGCGCCAAGGAGATTGGCCGTAACAGCTACCAGTTCTACCGGCCCGAGATGAACGAGCGCGCCATCGAGCTGCTGGGTATGGAGAGCAGTCTGCGGCGCGCTCTGGAGCGCGACGAGTTCCTGCTGCATTACCAGCCCAAGGCCAGCGTCGCGGACGGCGACATTACAGGCCTGGAGGCTTTGTTGCGATGGAAGCACCCCGAACGTGGCTTGGTTTCGCCGACGAATTTCATTCCGCTGCTGGAGGATTCCGGCCTTATCGTTCCGGTTGGAGAATGGGTTCTCAACGCGGTCTGTTCGCAGATCAAGGCATGGGAGCGCGCCGGGGACAGGTCCGTACCAGTGTCGGTCAATCTCTCCGCCCGTCAGTTCGCGGCAAGGGACCTGGGCCCGACCATCAAGCGCATCCTGGAGGAGCATCAGGTGGATCCCGCCCTGATCGAGCTCGAGATCACGGAAAGCTCCCTGATGGCAAATACCGAGGAGGCCGTGCGCACCCTGGAGTACCTGGACCAGCTTGGCGTCGGACTCGCCATCGATGACTTCGGCACCGGCTACTCGAGCCTGGGTTATCTTAAGCGCTTCCCGATCTCTGCGCTCAAGATCGACCACTCGTTCGTGCGCGATGTCACGACCGATGGCGACGACGCGACGATTACGCGGGCGATCATCTCGATGGCGCATAGCCTGGGACTCAAGGTAATTGCAGAAGGGGTGGAAACCCGGGCACAACTTGAATTTCTTGCCGAGTATGGTTGCAACGAGATCCAGGGCTATTACTTCGCGCGTCCGCTGGCGGCCGAGGATTGCAGCACCTGGATCAGGGAGCAGCACCGCCTCGAGCGGCCGGGGCCGGCGTCGGACGTCAGCTTGCCGGTGGTGCTGGTCCTGGATGATGACGACGACACGCTGGCGCACTTCGAGCGCACGCTTGCCAGGGACGGTTACCGCGTTCTCGCGGCGCGCAATGCGCGCGAAGGGCTCGCGCTGCTCCGCGACCACCGCGTGGACGTCGTGGTCTCCGATCAGAACATGCCGGGCATGACGGGCGTAGAATTCCTGCAATGCGTGCAAACGCTGTCGCCGAGAACGATGCGCATCCTGACGACCGGCCACGCCGATTTTCAGACCATGGCCGATGCGGTCAATAAGGGCGGGATTTTCCGCTGTCTGCCGAAGGATTTGGGCGACGATGGGTTGCGCGATAACGTGCGCCAGGCGGTACAGGCCAGGCTCCAGGCGCTGGAGAACTCGATTCCGCCGTGGGCACTGAGGAAGTAGCACGCCGGAGGGCGGAACAGGGGCCCCACGGATTACGTGGGGATGTGACCCAAGGAGGGCGCGTCGGAGCGTTGAGCAGGGGCCCCAGTGTTATTTGGGGATGCGACCGCGCAGACGCGCAAAGCAGCCGACAGCACAGATCCGGGGCTTGCGGCAAACCAATCGGAGGCTGCGGGCAGGCGGCCGACGCGAAGTGGTTAGATGCTTGCCGATGACGAATCAGAGGCCGCGCGTGGCAGCGGAATGTCGCTAGTCCACTAGGATCGCCGCAACGACCTGGCGGTTTTCCGAGGCGAGGATGTTGTAGGTCCGGCAGGCCGCGCGGCTGTCCATGATTTCCACGCCGGCACCGGTGGCGGCCAGCGCGCGCGCCAGTCCGGGCTGCGGAAAACGCTGCCGGGATCCCGTCCCGAAGATGACGATTTCGGGCTTCAAATCCGCGATGAACCCGAAATCGGCCTCCGTGATCTGGTCAAAGTCAGTGACCGTCCATTCGGTGACCGCCTGCGGCGTAACCACTACGCACTTTTCATAGCGCACGCGGTTGATGGCGACGAAGCCCGGCCCGTATCCGGAGAACAACTGCAGCCCTCGGTCGGGCATCAGGTGTAACTTCATAACCTGCTGATTTGCTTACGGTTAGTTGCTCCGATAGAATATCACGCTTTTGCGCTTATCAGGCGCCCAGTGGACAGGATTAGTCGTGGAAGAGTTTGCGAGAATAAAGCGTCTTCCCCCCTACGTTTTTAACGTCACGGGCGAGTTGAAGCTCGCCGCGCGCCGGCGCGGCGAGGACGTGATCGACTTCAGCATGGGCAATCCTGACCAGCCGACCCCGCGTCATATCGTGGACAAGCTGGTCGAGTCCGTGCAACGCCCGGACACCCACGGCTATTCCGTGTCGAAGGGCATCGTGCGGCTGCGGCGCGCGATCTGTAACTGGTACAAGACCCGCTACCAAGTCGAGCTCGACCCCGACTCCGAAGCGATCGTCACCATCGGCTCGAAGGAGGGCATCGCGCATCTGGCGCTGGCCACGCTCGACACGGGCGACACGGTGCTGGTGCCCAACCCGAGCTACCCGATCCACATCTACGGGCCGGTCATTTCCGGCGCGGATATCCGGCACGTGCCGATGTCGCCGGAGGCCGATTTCTTCGAGGCGGTAGAGCGCGCTTTCAAGGACTCGTATCCCAAGCCGAAGATGCTGATCGTCAATTTTCCCAGCAATCCGACCACCCAGTGCGTGGACCTCGCGTTCTTCGCGCGGCTGGTCGCGTTGGCGCGGGAACACCACGTCTACGTCGTGCACGACCTTGCCTATGCCGATATCGTGTTCGACGGCTACCAGGCGCCTTCGATCATGCAAGTCCCCGGCGCGCGCGAGATCGCGGTCGAGTTCTTCACCATGTCGAAGAGCTACAACATGGCGGGCTGGCGCGTGGGCTACATGGTCGGCAACCGGGAGCTGGTTACGGCGCTTGCCCGCATGAAGAGCTATCACGATTACGGCACGTTCACGCCGATCCAGGTGGCATCCATCATCGCGCTGGAGGGCCCGCAGGACTGCGTGGAGACCGTGCGCCGGGTGTACCAGGGCCGCCGGGACGTCATGTGCAGCGGCTTGAAGGCAATCGGCTGGAACGTCGAGGTGCCGAAAGCGACGATGTACGTGTGGGCGCCTATCCCCGAGCCGTACCGCAAGCTGGGCTCGCTGGAGTTTTCCAAGAAGCTTCTGGCGGACGCGAAAATTGCGGTGGCGCCCGGCATCGGCTTCGGCGATTACGGCGACGATCACGTGCGCTTTGCTCTGATAGAGAACGAGGCTCGCAGCCGTCAGGCGCTGCGCGGCATCAGGGACATGTTCAAGAAGGACGGACTGCTATGAAGGCAGGGATGAGGGCGGAGGGCGGAGGGCGGAGGAGCTTTGCTTGTGCGCGAAGCGCCCAGGGCCAATTCCTCATCCCTCATCGCTTATCCCTCATCCCTTGCAGGACGAAATGAAGATGAAATCGATAAATGTAGGACTGCTTGGCATCGGCACCGTGGGCGGCGGCACGTTCGCGGTGCTCGCGCGCAACCAGGAGGAGATCGCGCGCCGCGCCGGCTGCGCCATCACCATGAAAATGATTGCCGACAAGGAGGTGGAGAAGGCAAGGCGTATCGTGGGCGATCGGGCCGTCGTTACGGCGGACGCGTATGAGGTTGTCGGCAATCCCGACATCGACATCGTGGTCGAGCTGATCGGCGGCACGGGAGTGGCGAAGGACCTGATCCTGAAGGCGATTGCCAACGGCAAGCACGTCGTCACCGCCAACAAGTCGCTGCTCGCCCAGCACGGCAACGAGATCTTCGCCGCCGCGCAGAAGCAGGACGTGATGGTGGCGTTCGAGGCCGCCGTGGGCGGCGGCATACCCATCATCAAGTCGCTGCGGGAAGGGTTGACCGCGAACCGCATCGAGTGGATCGCCGGCATCATCAATGGCACCAGCAATTTCATCCTGTCGGAGATGCGCGACAAGGGATCGAGCTTCGCCGACGTGCTGAAAGAGGCGCAACGGCGCGGCTATGCCGAGGCCGACCCCACTTTCGACATCGAGGGCGTGGACGCCGCGCACAAGCTCACCATCATGGCCGCGATCGGCTTCGGCATCCCGATGCAGTTCAAGTCCGCCTATACCGAGGGCATCTCCAGGCTCACGCAAGACGACATTCGCTACGCGGAGGAACTCGGCTACCGCATCAAGCTGCTCGGCATCACCCGGCGCAGGCCGAACGGGATCGAGCTGCGGGTTCACCCGGCGCTGGTTCCGAAGCGGCGGCTGATCGCCAACGTGGAAGGGGTGATGAACGCCATCCTGGTCAAGGGCGACGCGGTGGGGCAGACCATGTACTACGGTGCGGGTGCGGGCGCTGAGCCAACCGCCTCGGCGGTGGTGGCCGACCTGGTTGACGTGGCGCGTACGCTGACTGCGGACCCGGAACACCGTGTGCCGCACTTCGCGTTTCAGCCGGGGCAGCTGGCCAACACCCCGATCCTGCCGATGGGCGAGGTGGAGACCCGCTACTACCTGCGGATGAAGGTGCAGGACAAGCCAGGCGTGTTGGCCGACATTACGCGCATCCTGGCGGATCTGAGAATCTCGATCGAGGCCATGGTCCAGAAGGAGCCGCGCGCGGGCGAAGCGGAGGTGGACATCATCATGCTGACTCACCTGACCGTCGAGAAGAACGTCGACGGCGCGATCGCGAAGATCGAGAAGTTGCCGGTGGTGGTCGGCAAGGTGACCCGTATCCGCCTCGAAGAACTCAACTGAAAGTTCAAAGTTCCAAGTTCAAAGTTCCAAGTTGTGCGCTGCCTTGGAACCTGGAACCTGGAACCTTGAACCTTAAACCTGGAACATGGCTCATTACACCGGCCTGATAGATAAGTACCGCGACCGGCTGCCGGTGGCGCCTGCTGCGCGCGTGATCTCGTTGAACGAGGGCGCGACGCCGCTGATCGAGTTGAAGAACCTGCCGGGGCTGGTGCGGAAGAAGGTCCGCATCCTCGCCAAGTTCGAGGGGTTGAACCCTACCGGCTCGTTCAAGGACCGCGGCATGACGATGGCGGTCACGAGGGCGGTGGAAGAAGGCGCGCGGGCGATCATCTGCGCCTCCACTGGCAACACGTCGGCGTCGGCCGCCGCCTATGCCGCCCGCGCCGGTATCGCCTGTTTCGTGCTGATCCCGGAAGGCAAGATCGCGCTCGGCAAGCTGTCGCAGGCGATGATGCACGGCTCGACCGTGCTGCAGATCCGCGGCAACTTCGACGACGGCATGCGACTGGTGCAGGAGGTCGCGAGGACGACGCCGGTCAACATCGTCAACTCCATCAATCCCTACCGCATCCAGGGCCAGAAAACAGTCGCTTTCGAGGTGATCGAAGAACTGGGCGATGTGCCGGACTATCATGCGCTGCCGGTCGGCAACGCCGGCAACATCACCGCGCACTGGATCGGCTACTCCGAATCGGCCGGCGAGACCACGCAAGCGCTCAAGGTGGACAGCGGCATGCGCAGCTACCGCAAGCAGAAAATTTCATCGCGCCGGCCGATCATGCTGGGCTACCAGGCGTCGGGGGCGGCGCCGATCGTGCGCGGGCGTCCGGTCGAAAACCCGGAGACCGTGGCGACTGCGATCCGCATTGGCAACCCGGTGTCGTGGCAGCAGGCGGTCGCGGCGAGTAAGGAGTCGGGCGGCTGGTTCGCGGAATGCACCGACCAGGAGATCCTGCACGTGCAGAAGCTGCTGGCGCAGGCGGAGGGCATCTTCTGCGAGCCGGCATCGGCAATCGCGCTGGCCGGTCTGCTGAAGGACCTCGAACTGGGGAAGGTGGGCGAGGGCAGCACCATCGTCTGCACGCTGACCGGGCACGGCCTGAAAGACCCCGACGTCGCTATCGCGCAGAGCGCGAAGCCGATGACGGTGGACGCCGAGTTGAAGGCGATCGAAGACGTGATCCGTAAAAACCTGCCGAAGGGCTGAAAAGCGGAGACACGAAGGAAAGTCGAAAATCAGCCGCCAAGGCGCCAAGAATCATGAAGCTTTACATCACCCCTGGCTCTCCCTACGCGCGCATCGCGCGGGTCGTAGTGATCGAGAAAGGATTGGAGAGCCGGGTCGAGATCATCGCCGCACAGACGCGTCTTGCGGGCAGCCCGTACTACAGCATTAATCCATCGGGTCGTGTTCCCTACCTTATCCGTGACGATGGCGTCGGGTTGGAGGAATCCGCTGTTATCTGTGCCTACCTCGACCACCTCGAAGGCAACCCGATATTTACTTTACCAAACGGCGACCAGGCGTGGGAGTCGCTCCGTCTCGGAGCCTTGGCGAGCAGCATGCTGGACGGACTCGCAGTTTGGGGGCGAGAGATCGTGCGTCCCCAGGATGAGCGTTCGCCCACAGTCCTCCAGCACGAAGCAAGCCGTGGCGGACGAATGGCCGACCTCTGGGAGACGGAGATCAACCATCCGCTGATGCGCGGCGTGCTCAACTTGACGCAAATCACGCTCGCCTGTGCCCTCGGACTTGAAATTCGAAATCCCCATCTTCACTGGCGGCCAGGGCGCCCGAAGTTGAGCGATTGGTTCGGCCGCATCGCCGCACGCCGGTCGCTCGCGGCGACCGTACCACCACCCCCGTAAGGGGTCGGACTCGCACCGTTTTCCCTCGCCGTTGATGAGTGATGCGCCGTTGCCTACAATCCTCGATTGTGACTCATGAGTGAGGCGCCCGTGAATCAACTGACCTTACGCGGTTTCGACAAGTCGCTCGCGCGCCGCATTCGCGAGGTGGCGAAGACATGCGGCCTCTCGCTCAACCAGGCGGCGGTGCTGCTGCTCCGCCAAGGCGCCGGCCTGGCGCCCGCCGAACCCGCCCCCCGTGTCGGCGATTCGTTGAAGGCGCTCATCGGCACCTGGTCGCGCGAGGAGGAAGAGGAATTCCGCCGCGCCGTGCGCTCGTTCGAGGAAGTTGATCCCGATTTCTGGAAATGAAGGTCCTTCTGGACACCATAGACGAAAGGGACCCGGCTCGAATTATCTAAATCGAACCTGGCCCCTTTGATTCTTTGCTTGGCGGCGTGCTAGGTTTCAAACCGCATCGAGAAATCCACCGCCTTCACGTCCTTCGTCAGGCTGCCGCTCGAGATCCGATGCACGCCGGTCCCGGCGATGGCGCGGACGTTGGCGAGGGTAATGCCGCCTGAAGCTTCGAGTTCCGCGCGGTCGCCGGCGATCTTCACCGCTTCGCGCATCTGGTCCGGGCTCATGTTGTCGAGCAGGATCATGGTCGCGCCGGCGGCGAGCGCTTCCTCCAGTTGTTCCAGGCTTTCGACTTCGATTTGCGTCCACACGCCGGGCGCGGCGTTCATGTTCGCGGCGGCGAGCACCTGTTTGATTCCGCCGGCGGCGGCAATATGGTTTTCCTTGATCAGCATGGCGTCGTAGAGTCCCATCCGGTGGTTGGCGCCGCCGCCGATTCGCACCGCGTACTTCTGGGCGTACCGCAGGCCCGGCAACGTCTTGCGCGTGTCCACGATCTTCGCGCGGGTGCCTGCGGCGGCATCCACGAGCCGGCGCGTGGCGGTCGCGACGGCGGAAAGGGTTTGCAGAAAGTTGATCGCGCTGCGCTCGGCGGCAAGCAGCGCGCGCGCCTCGCCCCGCACCGCGCAGACCCGGCTGCCGGCCGCGACTTTCGTCCCCTCGGCGACGGCCCACTGGATCTCCGCTTTTGGGTCGAGCTGGCGGAGGCACGCGTCGAACCAGGGTTGCCCGCAGACCACCGCATCCTGGCGGCACACCACAGTCGCCCGAGCCGGCTTGCCGGCAGGCGTGAGCGGTGCGGTGGCGTCTCCGTCGCCCACGTCCTCGGCCAGGGCAGCGGCTACGTTGCGTTCGATCTCGGATGCCAAATCCACCGGATTCATCTATAGTTAAAAGACCAATTGAGCCGCAGATAAACGCAGATACACGCAGATTACATCAAAGAAACAAGAATGGATAAGTAGGATTTATCAAGTATTCAAGATGAGGCGCTAACTAAAATAATTCCTGAATGGCTCGCCTTGATCCTGTGAAGTGTTGTTTTTCATCCGCGTTTATCTGCGTTTATCTGCGGCTAATGCTGTTTTTCGATTTTAGCGCATGGCGGGAGGCGGAATGGACGGCATGATGAACGTGGTGTCATACGGCGTTGGCACGATACTGGGTTTGCTGCTGATCGGCGGACTGATCGTCCTCATCATCCACGATGTCACCCAGAAGAAGCACACGGTGCTGCGGAATTTCCCGGTCATCGGGCATTTCCGCTTCTATTTCGAAAACCTCGGCGAGTATTTCCGGCAGTACTTCTTCGCGGGTGACCGCTCCGAAATGCCGTTCAACCGCGCCACTCGCGCGTTCATCTACCGGCTGGCGAAGGACGAAGGCAGCATCATCGGCTTCGGCTCGACCAACGACCTGCGCGAGCCGGGCTCGATCATCTTCGTCAACCACCCATTTCCGGTGCTCGAGGAGGACCGCCTGCAGACGCCGTCGCTCGTCATCGGCGAGGGCTATTGCAAGTACCCGTTCGAAGCACACTCCATGGTCAATATCAGCGGCATGAGCTTCGGCGCGATCTCGGCGCCGGCGGTGCGCGCGCTCTCGCGCGGCGCGAAGGAAGCCGGCTGCTGGATGGGCACTGGCGAGGGCGGGCTGGCGCCGCATCACCTCGAAGGTGGCTGCGACATCGTCATGCAGATGGGCACCGCCAAGTTCGGCATG
>CAZCGD010000277.1:0-2361 GCA_964498105.1 uncultured Streptomycetaceae bacterium | reverse complement strand
GCGTGTCGCAAAAGCGCTGCCGTTAACGTCAAGGTCGGCTCCAGGAGCAACAGGAATGGCTTTGCATATCGGGCGGCACCACCGCCCTGCCGCACAAAGCCCTTGAGAGTTTTATCGAGCTAGCGCCCCCCGGTTCATCGGGCGCCAGAAGTTACCATCCAGGGATGGCGCAGCCAGCACAAGGCCGCGCAACCGTACGCCGGAGACCCCAGCGCGCGTGCTGGTCTCGCATTGCCGACCAACTGCGAAGTGTCATTGTCGGGAGTTTCATTATGAGCATCCGCGAGAATCGAGCGCGGCCGATGTTCGCCGCGCCATCATCGGTCAGCCGCAAGCTCCTTCAATCGCTGAGAGCCGCAGCCGTGCGGCTGTCGGAGTGGCTTACCTCCCGTGCGAACCGCTACGCGGCAGCTCGCATGTACGCGTGCCTGTCGCGGCTGAGCGATGCCGAGCTCGAGCACCGAGGTCTCAGCCGGGCAACGCTGGCGCACGACCTGTTTCCCATGTGCGGCCGAGCGCGTGAGACGAGCACCGCAACGACGGTGATGGCGCGCACCCAAACGGCTCGAGCGGAAGCCGCCGGGGCATGCGCTCGCCCGGTCAATTCAAGCAGGAGATGAGCATGAGAGTAGTGCATTATAATTTTTCGGCTGAAGCCGGTGAATTGCCGGGAAAGCTCTCCGAACAGAGCGCGCATCCACTCGGAAGGCTCGTCCAGCGGGCGTGGGCTGCCTACTGGAGATGGCAGTTGCGCCGGGCAACCGTGCAACTTCTTTCCCTGGACGACCACTTGCTCAGGGATCTCGGCATCAGCCGCGACGAAATCCACCTCTACGTCCACGGAAGGCCACCTCACGGGTCCTCCGCAAGCCGCGAGGACCGGTCACGAATCAGCGCGGCCCACGTGGAGATGATGAAGGGCATTGCCACATGTTCTGCCGTCCCATTCACACCGGTATCGGCGAGGTCATGGTCCGGCCCATCGGCCCCGGAGACGCCGACATGGCGCAAGCATTCGTCGACGGCCTGTCAGGCACGTCCCGCTACTTCCGCTTCTTCGCGGCCCTGAAGGGGCTTTCGCCCGGCATGCTCGATCGCTTCATCCGCACCGATCCGCCCAATCATCTGGCACTGGTTGGGATCGCTCACGATCAGGGGCGGCAGAGCATTGTCGGAGAAGCGCGCTATGCCCTGAACGGCGATGGGGCAACCGCGGACATTGCGGTTGCGGTCGCCGACGCGTGGCAGCGCCGCGGCGTCGCTACGGGATTGCTCGACATGCTCGAGCGCATTGCCGCCGCGACCGGCGTCACGCGGCTCACGGGCGAAAGCTTTGCCGTCAACGAGACGTTTCTGAGCTTCGCGCGGGCATTCGGATTCAAGGTCCGGCCGGACGCTACAGATCGCAGCTTTCTGCGCATCGAGAAGCAGATCGGCGAGTGCATGTTCATCAGGCTGGGCGGGACTCGGGATCCTGGCGGTTAGAGCAAGATCGTTTCTGATCGAAGCCCTTTGCTTCGATCATGGAACGTGAATCTTGCTCTCGAGTCCATGCATAGAGCAGGATTCACGCTTCGGCCGCCACGTTGCGGTTGAGGCAAAGTGATTCAATCCGAAGCGATCCTGCTCTAGCTGGCGCGGACGGCGTCGAGATAGGCGCGCAACCGCTGCAGGAGCTCCGAGCGCGCGAGCGCGAGATCATCGAGCCACGGCTCGGGAAGCCCCTCGACGATCGTCCCAAGACGCGACGCGTCGATCGCCCCGGCAGCCGCACGCACGGAATACGAAAGCCCGGTATCCGCAGCCAGAAAATGATTGGGCGGCAGCTGCAGCCGCGGCGCGGCGGAACCGCGCGCGATCCGGTCGATCAGCAGGCAGGCGCCGAAATCGATGGCCCAGTACGTCCCGGCCCCGTCCCGCATGATGTTGGGATTGGCCGTGGTGCGATCCACGTTCTGCAGCAGCGCATCGACCGCGGCGAGCCGGGCGAGAAAGCTCTCGGGCACGGACGCCAGATCGGCGCCCGGCAAATCGCGCGCGCCCGGGATAAAGGCAACGCCCAGGTTCAAGCCGGCACTTCGCTGCAGCGTTTCGTAGAACTCGTCCGTTCCGGCCTGCCAGGGCAGATCATGCGGCAGATCGAGCACCTCGACCTTGGGCACGTCGAGGCCGAGATCCCGCGCCAGCCCGAGCGCCACATACTCCGTTGCAAGCGCGCGCCGGCCAGGCCCCGCGCCGGACAGCTTCAGCACATATTGGTGCCCTGTCGCGGTCTCCACCAGCGACGGAAAGCTGCTGCCACTTGCCAGCACGCGATGAATGACGGCAACCGTCTCGGTCATCGCGTTCCCCGGCATCCCG
>CAZCGD010000276.1:0-4600 GCA_964498105.1 uncultured Streptomycetaceae bacterium | reverse complement strand
GCCGCCCATGGCCTGCGCCACGTTCTCGTAGGCCTTGAAATCGGCATAAGGGCCGCTCGAGCCGAAGCCCTTGATCGAGCCCATCACGATCTTCGGGTTCAACTGGTGGATTTTTTCCCAGGTGAAGCCGAGGCGGTCGAGGACTCCGGGGCCGAAGTTCTCCATCACGATATCGCACTGCTTCAGGAGGTCGACGAACACCTGCTTGCCCTCGGGGCTCTTCATGTTGACCGTGATCGAGCGCTTGTTGCAGTTCAACATCGTGAAGTAGAGGCTGTCGGCATTGGGCACGTCGCGCAACTGGCCGCGCGTCGCGTCGCCCTGCGGCGGCTCGAACTTGATCACGTCCGCGCCCATCCACGCCAGCAACTGCGAGCAGGTCGGTCCTGCTTGGACATGCGTCATATCCAGAATTCGAACGCCCTTCAATGCTTCCATGATCTTCCCCTCGATGCAGTTTCCCGGCGGACCGTGAACGGCGCTAGCGTCCGTTCGTCGGGACGCCCGCTTGAGCGGCGCGCCCCGAAGTCCATTCTGTTCCCAGCGCTGGTCGCGTCCGCTCCAAGCGCTATTTCTTTTTCGCGCTCGGATTCAGGCTCGTGATGCGACCGCTTTCAGTGCCGGCGGTCTCATCGATCACGGCATTGATGAGCGTGGGCTTCCTCGAGCGGACGGCTTCCTGCATTGCCTTGCGCAGTTCGGCCGGGGTCGTAGCGTGCACGCCGACGCCGCCGAAGGCTTCCATCAGCTTGTCATAGCGCGCGCCCTTGACGAACACGGTGGGCGCCACATCGGGGCCGCCGGTCGGGTTGACGTCCGTGCCGCGGTAAACGCCGTTGTTGTTGAGAATCACTACGCAGACCGGCAGGTTGTAGCGGCAGATGGTTTCGACTTCCATGCCGGAGAAGCCGAAGGCGCTGTCGCCCTCGATCGCGATCACCGGATGGCGGCTGACCACGGCGGCCGCGACGGCAAAGCCCATGCCGATGCCCATGATGCCCCAGGTGCCGACGTCCAGGCGCTTGCGCGGCTGGTACATGTCGACGATGCTGCGGGTGAAGTCGAGCGCGTTGGCGCCTTCGTTGACCAGGATGGCGTCCGGGTTGGCCTTGACGATGTCGCGCACCACGGCGAGCGCGCTGTGGAAATTCATCGGCGTTGGATCCTTGGCCAGGGTCTCGGCCATCTTGGCGATGTTATTGTTCTTGCGCCCGGCGATTGCGTTGAGCCACTCAGCCGGCGGCTTCGCCCAGTGGGAACCGATGCCGGCCAACAGCGCGGACACGCAGGAACCGATGTCGCCGACCAGCGGAGCGTCGATGCGGACGTTGCTGTCTGCCTCCTGCGGCGAGATGTCGATCTGGATGAACTTCTGGCCGCCCCAGTCCTTGTGGCTCTTGCCGCCCCAGGTCTTGCCCTTGCCATGCGAGAGCAGCCAGTTCAGGCGGGCGCCGATCAACATCACCACGTCCGCCTCGGGCAGCACATAGGAGCGGGCGGCAGAAGCGGACTGCTCGTGCGTGTCGGGCAAGAGGCCCTTGGCCATGGACATCGGCAGGTAGGGGATGCCGGTCTTCTCGACGAGCGCGCGGATGTCGGCGTCGGCCTGGGCGTAGGCGGCACCCTTGCCCAGCACGATGAGCGGACGCTTGGCGCTCTTCAGCAGTTCAAGGGCGCGCTGCACGGCGTCCCGGGCCGGGATCTGGCGCGGCGCCGGATCGACCACCTTGATCAGCGATTTCCTGCCGGCTTCCGCGTCCATGGTCTGAGCGAACAACTTGGCCGGCAGGTCGAGGTAGACGCCGCCCGGGCGGCCGGAGACGGCGGCGCGGATGGCGCGCGCGATGCCCACGCCGATGTCCTCGGCGTGCAGCACGCGGAAGGCGGCCTTGGCGAGCGGCTTGGCGATGGCCAGCTGGTCCATCTCTTCGTAGTCACCCTGCTGCAGGTCGACGACCTCGCGTTCGCTGGAGCCGCTGATGAGGATCATCGGAAAGCAATTGGTGGTGGCGTTGGCCAGGGCGGACAGGCCGTTCAAGAAGCCGGGGGCGGACACCGTCAGGCAGATGCCCGGTTTTTGCGTCATGAAGCCGGCGATGGCGGCGGCGTTGCCGGCGTTCTGCTCGTGGCGGAACGAAATCACGCGCATGCCTGCGGCCTGCGCCTTGCGGGTAAGGTCGGTGATCGGGATGCCGGGCAGGCCGAAGATGGTGTCGATGCCGTTCAATTTGAGGGCATCGATGACCAGGTTAAAGCCGTCGGTCACTTCCTGTATCAGCTGGACGTCGGCGGCGGTGCCTGCAACCGGATTTTCAACGTTTCCCATGGCTTTCTCCTTGACGTGCGTGGCGCTGGAACTGGTTTCTAACATCTTGAAGCGGCGTAAAATGCGCAAGCACGCCGACCTGGCCGACCGCCTGCCGAAAAAAGAGCTCGCACTCTACCTCAATCTTTCGCCCCAAACATTGTCGCGGTTGAAGCGTCACGGGAAAATCTAGGTAGAAATGTGTTTCCGTGTGATTCCGTGGCCGTAATGCTTTGCTTCTGCTAGCTGCCGCGCAGCCGCGCCAGGGCCGCCGAGATCAGCGGCCAGAACAGCGCCAACAACGCCAGGCCGGTCAAGCTGCCGACCAGCCAGTTCGAGAAAAACACCGTGAGGTCGCCCTGCGCGATCAGCATCGACTGCCGGAACGAGCTCTCGGCCGAGTCGCCCAGCACCAGCGCGAGCACCATGGGTGCGAGCGGGTAGTCGAGCTTCTTGAACGCGTAGCCGACCACCCCGAACACGATCATCAGCCACACGTCGAGCATGTTGTTCTTGACCGTGAACGCGCCGATGGCGCAGATCACCACGATCACTGGCGCGATGATTGGAAACGGCACGCGCAGGATCGCGGCGAACAACGGCACCATGGTGAGCACCACGATCAGCCCCGCAATATTTCCGAGATACATGCTGGCGATCAGTCCCCACACGAAATCCTTCTGCTCCACGAACAGCAGCGGCCCCGGCTGCAGGCCCCATATCATCAGCCCCCCGAGCAGCACCGCCGCGGTCGGCGAGCCGGGGATGCCGAGCGTGATCATCGGCAGCAGTGCCGAGGTGCCGGCCGCATGCGCCGCGGTCTCCGGGGCAACCACGCCTTCGAGCTGCCCGGTGCCGAACTTGTGGCCGTCTTTTGAAACCTTGCGCGCGACACCGTAGCTCATGAAGGAGGCCGGCGTAGCTCCCCCGGGGATGATGCCCATCCAGCAGCCGATGATGCAGCTCCTGACCGAGGTCGCCCAATAGCGGGGCAGCTTCTTCCAGGTATCCAGCACGATCTTCGGATTGATCTTCGCGCTGTGCCCGGTGAACGACAGCCCTTCTTCCATGGACAGCAGGATCTCGCCGATGCCGAAGAGGCCGATCACCGCCACCAGGAAATGGAACCCCGAGAGCAGCTCGGTCAAGCCGAACGTGAGGCGCAACTGGCCGGTGATGATGTCGATGCCGACCGCGGCCATGCCGAAGCCCAGCATCATCGCGGCGATGATCTTGAAGGGATTGCCTTTGCCGGTGCCGACGAAGCTGCAGAAAGTAAGCAGATAGACCGAGAAAAATTCCGGCGGACCGAATTTCAGCGCGAACCGGGCAACCAGCGGGGCGAGGAAGGTGAACATCAGGACCGCCACCAGCGCGCCCACGAACGACGAGGTGAAAGCGGCGGTCAGTGCCTCTCCCGCCCGGCCCTGCTGCGCCATTGGGTAGCCGTCGAACGTCGTCGCCACCGACCACGGCTCACCTGGGATGTTGAACAGTATCGAGGTGATCGCGCCGCCGAACAGCGCGCCCCAGTAAATGCACGAGAGCATGATGATCGCCGAGGTCGGCGACATGGTGAACGTCAGCGGCAGCAGTATCGCCACGCCGTTTGCGCCGCCCAGGCCCGGCAGCACGCCGATGATGACGCCGAGCACGATCCCGACGAGCATCAAGCCCATATTGAACGGCGTCAGCACGACCGAAAACCCGTGAAACAGGGCGTTGAGTTCTTCCAACTTTCGCTCCCTCGCGCAGCGCGTCCCGTCAATACCCCAGCAGGCTTTCCACCGGCCCCTTGGGGAGCGGAATCTTGAACCAGATCTCGAACAGCAGGAACGAAACGACGCTCACTCCCGCCCCCACTGCCACGCTGCGCCGCCAGCTGTACTTGCCGATGATCTTCATAAACAGGCCGATGAAGACCGCGGAAGGAACGTAGATACCGATGAGCTGCACTCCCAGCACGTAAGCGACGGAGGGCACCAGTATCACCAGGACCTGCTTCAGCTGATCGCGTCGGACAAAGATCTGGCGGTCGCTCCCCAGCCTGAGCAGCGATTGCACGCTCACCACGGCGCTCGAAATGCAAAGCAGCAGGCCGATGTAGAAGGGAAAGTAGCCGGATTGCGGGCCGTCGGTGCCCCAGCTGGCGCCGAGCCGGTAGCTGTCACAGGCCACCAACGCGCCCAGCATGAAGATGATTGCCGCGACGACCAAATCAACGAGGACGGTGCGCGTCCCGGCCTCACCCGCTTCCCGCTCGTGCGACATCGGCAATAACTGCTCCCGCAAAAC
>CAZCGD010000275.1:0-5201 GCA_964498105.1 uncultured Streptomycetaceae bacterium | reverse complement strand
GCGTACTTCTCCTCGTCCCGGAACTTGTGCAGGAACTCCACCCGCACGTGGCTGCGGTAGAGATCGCCGCTGAAATCGAGCACGTGCACTTCCAGCACCGGCGCCCCGCCCTGCTTCACGGTCGGGCGCACGCCGAGGCTTGCCACCCCGGGCAGCGGCTCGCGCGCCGCGCCATGCAGGCGCACCGCGAAGATGCCGGTAAGCGGCGGCCGGTTGTGCTTCATCTGCACGTTGGCGGTGGGAAAACCGAGCTTGCGGCCGAGCCCGTCGCCGCGCGTCACGCGGCCGCTGATCGAGTAGGCGCGGCCGAGCAGCCGTCCCGCGCGGTCGAGATCTCCGCCGGCGAGCGCCCCGCGCACGGCGGTGCTCGAAACACGCTCGCCCTCCAGGGCAACGCTCGCCAGGGCCGCAACTTCGAAGCCGCAGCGGGGCGCCGCCTGTTTCAGCATGACGAAATCGCCCGCGCGCCGCGCGCCGAAGCGGAAATCGTCCCCCACCAGAACCCAGCGGGCGCCGAGCCCGCGCGCGACGATTTCGCCGATGAAGTCCTCCGCGGCGATCTGGGCAAACCGGTAGTTGAAGCGGCAGATGTGGACCCGGTCCACGCCGCATTGCGCGAGCAACTCCAGCTTTTCCCGCAGCGTGGTCAGCCGCACCGGCGCCTTGTCGGGCGCGAAGAACTCGCGCGGATGCGGCTCGAACGTCAGCACGCACGCGGGCAGACCGAGGCGGCCGGCCGCGCGCTTCAACTCGGCCAGCATCGCCTGGTGGCCGAGGTGAACGCCGTCGAAGTTGCCTACCGTGAGCGCGACCGGGGTGGCCGCAGCGGCAGGAATGCCGCGGGAAACGCGCATACGACTCAGCTTAGAGGCGAAGCCTAAAAGCTTGAATTGTAGCGTGTTTTGGAAGATCGGGTCTAGCGGATGGCGGGCTGGTGGCTACGCGTGCGCGTAGCGTTGGAGAGCGTCCTGCTCGGACGCCGACAGCGCGGTGGCGAACGTACGCCCCAGCATGATGATGGCCGGGCCGGAGACGCCGTAACGCGCGATCTCAGGCAATTCTTCCAACGTCAGGGCAAAGCGGCGGGACTCGGGCAAGGACGCATTCTCCACCACCAGCACCGGCAGGTCTCGCGGCAACCCGGCGGCGATGAGCGCGGCAGATATGCCCTGGGCGTGCCCCACTCCCATGTAGATGACAGCGGTATCGGCGGCGGCCACACACTTCACCCACGCGCTGGGAGCCTCCCCCGCCGCCACGCGGGGCGTGACGAACGCAACGCTGCGGGCAGCGCCGCGCTGCGTGAGCGAGATGCCGGCTTCAGCGCTGGCGGCCAGCGCCGCAGTCACCCCCGGCACGACCTCGTAAGTCACACCGGCAGCCTGCAGCGCGGTGATTTCTTCCTGGGCGCGTCCGAACAGCATGGGGTCGCCGCCCTTGAGGCGCACGACCACCTGGTACTTGCCGGCCGCGTCGACCAGGCGCTTGTTGATGAACTGCTGCGCAGTAGTGAACCTGCCGCAGCGCTTGCCGACAGCGATCTTCTCGGCATGGGCAGCCAGGGCCAGCACCTCGGGATGCACGAGCGCGTCGTGAAATACGATGTCGGCCCGCTTCAACACCTCCGCCGCGCGCAATGTCAGCAGATCCGGAGCGCCGGGTCCCGCTCCCACCAGATAGACCCTGCTTCTAATGTCATTCATGGGTTTCATTCAGGAATTCGTCGGGCTGCGGCCCGGCGAATTCCTACGACCACTCCATGCCCGTCCGGCGACACGATTTGACGCCGGCGGAACAGCGGCAATGGTTGCTCGACGGTGCCCTGGTAGGTGTCGCTGAAGTCGCGGAAAGCGGCGAGTGCGTCCGGCAGATCCTCTCCTTCGCGCAGCGCGAAAGCATTGAAGCCGCAGCTGGCGAGATGGAAGAGCTGGTCGCGGAACACGTCGCCGACTGCGCGCAATTCGCCCTTCCAGCCGTAGCGCTCGCGCAACAGCCGCGCGGTGGAATAGCCTCGGCCGTCGGTGAACTTCGGGAAATTGACCGCAATGACGCCGAACAACTTCAGGTCCCCGGCAATTGCCGCCGGCTCCTCGTGGCTGTCGAGCCATATCCCGAGCCTGCCGGGGCGGGCCGCCAGCTCCTCGCGCCGCCTGCCCCACAGAGTGAGCGGCACGATGACGTCGCCCGCTGCCGGTATCACCGGCTGGCTGCCGTCGGCGTTCAGCTCAAGCCGCAGCCAGGGATCGGTTACGACGTTCCTGTCTCTGATGATGAGTGCCATAAACCCGTTCCTTGAAGGGTTCGATGCCGGTGCGCCACACGACGTCGATAAATCGCTCCTGCTCGCTCTCGCGCTTCTCCAGATAGATGCCGATCAGTTTTTCGATGACGTCGGGAATCTGCTCGCGCGCGAAGGACGGGCCGATCACCTTGCCGACCGCCGCCGGCGCGCCGGGACGCGTCAGCCCCTGGTTGCCGCCGATGGATATCTGGTACCACTCCTCGCCGCTCTTGTCCACGCCGAGGATGCCGATGTGGCCGACGTGGTGATGGCCGCACGAATTCATGCAGCCGGAGATGTTGAGATCCAGCTCGCCGATGTCGTAGACGTAGTCCAGGCGGTCGAAGCGCTCCTGGATCGCCTGCGCCACCGGGATGGACTTGGCGTTGGCGAGCGAACAGAAATCGCCGCCGGGGCAGGCGATGATGTTGGTAATGAGCCCGATGTTGGCTGTGGCGAGCCCCAGCGCCTTCGCTTCCGCCCATAGTGCGTGGAGATCGGCCTGCCGCACGTCAGCGAGTATCAGGTTCTGTTCGTGAGAAACCCGCAGTTCGCCCTGGCTGTAGCGGTCGGCCAGGCCGGCCACCGCGTCCATCTGGTCGGCAGTCGCATCGCCCGGGGGAACGCCGGTCTTCTTGAGAGACAGCGTCACTGCGGCGTATCCCGGCGCCTTGTGCGGATGGACGTTGCGCCTCGTCCAGGCGGCATACGCGGGCTCGGACGCGAGCCTGGCGAGATGCCAGGAATCGTCTCCCGCCAGCGCCTCGTACTGCGGGCGGGTAAAGCGCGCTTCCACGCGCCGCACTTCTTCCTCGGACAGCGTGGCCGGGCCGTCCTTAAGTTGCGACCACTCAGTTTCGACCTCTTCGCGGAAGACCTCCGGCGTGCGCTCCTTCACCAGGATCTTGATGCGCGCCTTGTACAGGTTGTCGCGCCGGCCGTAGCGATTGTAGACGCGCAGAACGGCCTCGACGTAGGTGAACAGGTGCGGCCACGGCAGGAATTCCCGGATCACGTGGCCAACGATTGGCGTGCGCCCCATGCCGCCGCCCACGATCACCCGGAAACCGACCTGCCCCGCCGCGTCCCGCACCGCGTGCAGGCCGATGTCGTGCAGGTAGGTGGCGGCGCGATCGGCCTCCGCGCCGTTCACCGCGATCTTGAACTTGCGCGGCAGGTAATTGAACTCGGGGTGGAAAGTGGACCACTGACGCAGCAGCTCGCACCAGACGAAGGAATCCACGATCTCGTCGCGGGCGACCCCGGCGAAATGATCGGTGGTGATGTTGCGCACGCAATTGCCGCTGGTCTGGATCGCGTGCATCTCGACCTTCGCCAGCTCGGCGAGAATGTCGGGAACGTCTTCCAGTTTGGGCCAGTTGTACTGGATGTTCTGGCGCGTGCTGAAGTGGCCGTAGCCGCGGTCCCACCGGCGGGCGATGTGCGCGAGCGTGCGCAACTGGCGCGACGACAGCAGCCCGTAGGGAATCGCCACGCGCAGCATCGGCGCATAGCGCTGGATGTAGAGGCCGTTGCGCAGCCTGAGCGGGCGGAAATCGTCTTCAGACAGCTTGCCGTCAAGAAAACGCTGCGTCTGGTCCCGGAATTGAGATACCCGCTCCTCCACCAGGCGTTGGTCAATTTCGTCGTAGCGATACACTGCTTTTCCCTTGTTTTCCCTAGGGTTGGCATACTAGCAATGGCTTGTTATAATTCAAAAGAATATTGTGTTAGAAATTAATAACTAGTTAGTATTAACTATACCCCTATGAAACTACAGCAATTAAGGTATCTCCGGGAAGTGGCCAAGTGCGGGCTCAACGTGTCCGTGGCGGCCGCCGCCCTCCATACCTCGCAGCCCGGGATCAGCAAGCAGATCCGCCTGCTCGAGGACGAACTGGGCGTGGACATCCTGATACGGCATGGCAAGCGGGTGGTGGATGTGACCGAGCCCGGCCGCGTCATCCTCGGCATCGCCGAACGCATCCTGCAGGACACCGAGAACCTGACGCAGGTCGCGGGCGAGTTCCGGGACCAGGCCGCGGGCAGGCTCACGATCGCCACCACCCATACTCAAGCGCGCTATTCGCTACCCACGGTGGTGAGCGCGTTCAAGCGGCGCTACCCGAAAGTGCGCTTGACGTTGAAGCAGGGCAGCCCGCCGCAGCTCGCGGAGATGGTGTTAGCGGGAGAAGCCGACATTGCGATTGCCACCGAGGCGCTCGATCACTATCCCAAGCTGCTCGCGCTGGCCGGCTATCAGTGGCGTCATTGCGTGGTGGTGCCGGACCCGCATCCGTTACTGAAGGAGAAACGGGTCACGCTCGAGACCCTCGCGCGCTACCCGATTGTCACCTACGATCCCGCGTTCGCGGGGCGCAACCGCATCGACGACGCGTTCAAGGCGCAGGGGCTGGCGCCCGATATCGTGCTATCGGCGGTTGACTCCGACGTGATCAAGACCTACGTGGAACTGGGCCTCGGGATCGGCATCATCTCGGCGCGGGCTTACGATGAAAAGCGCGACCGGCAGTTGCGCGCGATCGAGGTCGGGCACCTGTTCGGTACCATGACTACGCGCATCGCCGTGCGGCGCGGCGCCGCGCTGCGCGGGTTTGCCTACGATTTCATCGAGCTGTTTTCGCCGCTGCTGAAACGCGCGGTGATTGATGCCGCCCTGAGGGGCGAAGGATCCAGCTACGAGCTATAGACAGGTTCAAGGTTCCATGTTCAAAGTTCAAGATCGAACCCGGAACTCGGAACTCGGAACTCGGAACCTGGAACCTGGAACCCAAAACTTAGTTGACGAGGCGCTGGCGCAGCCAGGCGCTGGCGCCGTCCACGATCACGACCAGCACCAGCATCGCCATGATCACCGTCAGCGCTTGATGCTGGTGAAACAGGGAGAGAGAGAAATACA
>CAZCGD010000274.1:0-1654 GCA_964498105.1 uncultured Streptomycetaceae bacterium | reverse complement strand
TCACGATGCCTTTGCCCTTCACCAGATTGTCTGGCCTCTGGTAGCCGAATACCGACGCCGTCAGCGGCTTCCCGTTGAATTCCTGCGTCAGCGCTTCTTTGGCGCCGGTGACGGGCGCATTGCTCTGTGTGCTCATGCCTGACTCCTCTCCTTGAACTGGGCGAAAATAATCGTAGATAAAGCGAACCGCGGAGACGCAGAGGCGCGGAGAACAGAAAATTCAACGATTTACAAATCCTCTACGATTCTCCAATCTGGTGAATCGCCGTTTCATAGAATTTCTTTGCGTTACCTCTGCGTCTCTGCGCCTCTGCGGTTAGCAACTGCCGTTCTTAAGATAATAACTCAGACCTTGCGCGTGCGCTCCTGGGCAATGCGGATGGGCGGAATCCACGGTTTTTCCGCCCACGCCACGCCGACCCGCGCCACCTGCGCGTCGATCAGGTACGGCTTGCCTTCCACCGTCGCTTTGCGCGCCCGCGCCAGCGCCGCCCGGAGCTGCTCGGCGGACTGCACGACCTCACCGTCCACGCCGAAGCCTTTGGCGATGTGCGCCATGTTCATGTCCGGGCTGCCGAGATAGTCGTGATAGAACTGGCCGGTCTGGAGCATGCGCCCGCCGGGGGCCTTGTCGATGACGCGGCTGTGCGGGCCGGAATAGGCGTGGTTGTTGTAGACGATGGTGATCACCGGCAATTCCAGGCGCGCCATGTTCCAGAGCGCAGTCGGGCCGAACACGAACGAGCCGTCGCCGACCAGGCAGATCACCTGCCGGTTGGGGCGCGCGAGCTTGACGCCGGCCGCGGTGCCGACGCCGGAACCCAGGTGCGCGCCGTAGTAGAAGAACAGTTCGCGCCCGCCCAGGGGGTCGAAGCCGAAGCTGTGCAGGGTCACCGAGCCCGCTTCGTGCACGACGATCGCGTCCTTGTCGGCGAACTGGGCGATCTCCCACGTCACGCGGTCGGCGATCATCGGGCTGCGGTTCCAGTCGGGGTTCTTCGTGACCAGCGCCCGCATCACGCGCGCCTGGTCGGTGAACTTCTTCACTTCCTCCGCGCGCTCGCTCGCCGACTGCCTCAGAGCCGGCGTCATCAGCCCCTCGACAGCGGCGATCAGATCGTCCAGGCCGTAGCCCACGTCGGCGACGAGCGGCACGTCGGTGGCGATGACGTTGCCCATGCTCCCGCTGTCGATGCGCATGTCGATGAACTTCACGTTGCGGCCCACGATCGGCGAGGGCGACTGGTGCTGCAGCTTGTTGCCGACGTTGATTACGACGTCCGGCTCCTTCGGGTAAGTGAGCGAGGTGATCCTCGCCACCGGCAGGCCGCCTACCCACAGCGGATGTCCCGTCGGAAAATTAGCGTACATCTGCCGCGCCTGTGCAACCGGCATGCCGAGCAGTTCCGCCAGCTTGACCGCCTTGGCCACGGATTTCGTGTGGTAGAGCTCGTCGCCGACGATCAGCAGCGGCAGCCGCGCCTCGACCAGCAGCTTCGCCGCCCGCTCCACTTCAACGGGATTGGGCCGCACCCGCATGCGCGTGTCCACCTTCTCCTGGGCGATGATCTCGGTGCGGACCCCCGTTTCGTCGTTGAAGTCCGAGTGCCAGGAGGCGTAAGTAGGGCCGAAAGGTGGCGTCCACGCGGCCTTG
>CAZCGD010000273.1:0-2747 GCA_964498105.1 uncultured Streptomycetaceae bacterium | reverse complement strand
GCGCGCCGCCACTCGTCCACCCAACGGACGAAGTCGTCCTGGCTCAAGTCCAATGCCGCCGGCGTTTGCCGCCAGTTTCCGTCGCGCTGTTCCACCGTGAAGGTCTTGAGCCCGAATCGAATCGGGACCTCGCCGGTACCGAACAACTGGCGGCTCATCAGGTCGGCAGCGGCCGCCGGCAGCGCCGCGCCGTAGCGCGGGCTGACGGCGTACACGGCGCCGCTCGTCAGCACGTACTGCTCGCGCGTGACCGGGCTCACCATGCCGAATCCGAATAATTGCCCGTCCACCGTTACCTGCACGGAAGGCCGCTCGAGTTCGAAGCGCGCGAGATCGGCGGCCGCCAGCCGGTTGGTGGCCCGCGCTTCCAGGATCTCCAGCAACTGCCGCACCCGCAAGTCATCGGCGCGGGCGGTGAACGGCGCGGTGATGATCCAGGCATCCTGCTTCCGGTCGAGCAGGATGGGCTGCGCGCCGGCGCGCTCGATGCGGATCAACCGGGATTCAGCAGGTTTCAGCGCGGACAGGCGATGCTCGACCGGCGCGTCCTTGGCCGGCTTGAAATGGATGAATGCGGCGAGCGCGACGACCGCGGCGAGGAGCGCCGCGTTGAGCCACATCGAGCGTCGCATGATGCTCATGCCCTGCGCCTGCGCCGGCGCCACCAAGTCACCGCGCCGGTGATGATGAACGCCAGCGGCAGCGCGACCAGGAAACTGAAGGCAATGAGGTAGAGCGCGGTCTGGTCGATGTCGACGCTGCTGTCGGCCGGGCCCTGCCGGTGAATGTTGATCTGGTTGTCGTCGCCGGCGAGCCAGTTGACGATGTTCAACCCGAGCTCGCGGTTG
Organism: uncultured Streptomycetaceae bacterium; assembly: GCA_964498105.1. GTDB lineage: Bacteria > Pseudomonadota > Gammaproteobacteria > Burkholderiales > SG8-41 > SG8-41. The sequence goes on along the minus strand of CAZCGD010000273.1, from coordinate 1,899 downwards.
CCGCCGTTGCCGATGAACGTGTTGGACAGAAAGCTGCCGTTGCCCACCACCACCACGCGTTGCTGCCGGTCGCCGACGGCGCGCTCGAAGGCGCTGGCAATCGTCACCGGCCCGGGGATGTCCCGCTTGCGGTCGCAGCGCGCATCGGCCTTGCCGGTCTTGACGCAGCCGCGCGGCGCCACCTCGACCAATGGCCGGATGCGCCATTCGTCGCTGTCGATGGTGTTGATCTGGCGCGCCTGGGGATACACGGTGATGAGGTTGAAGCCGTCGGTAATGGCGTGGCGCCCATAGACGGCGGCTACCGCGACCGTGGGAGAGGCGTTCAGACGCACAGCATCGGGGTCGACCACCACGCCCGGCGCCAGCACCAGCCCCAGCATTTCCGCGACCGGCGCCAGCACGCGCAGCGGCTCGGGATCGATCAGCCACAGCAGGTTGCCGCCGCTTTCCACGTGGCGCCGGACCTTGTGCACCTCTGCCGGCAAGAGGTCCACCTGAGGAGAGGCAATCACCAGCAGGCCGGTGTTGCGCGGCACCTCCTGCGCGAGCGAGAGATTCAGGCTGCTCAACCGGAAGCCCTTGTGCTCGAGCTGCCGGCCGAACTCGCCGAGGTCGTGATTGGCGGGACCGTTCAACTTGCGCTCGCCGTGCCCGTCCAGCCACAGCACCAGGCGCTCGGCGCCGCGCGCGAGCCGCAGCAGGACGTTGGTGAACGCCTGCTCGTTGAACTCCACCAGCCGCTCGCTGCGCCGCTGGTACTCCACCACCAGTTCGACCGGGCCGCGCACGCCCGCTGCGGCCGCGGCCTTGGGCTGCTCGCGCGGGTCGATGAGGGTGAGAGCGATATCGGGCTTGGCGCTCTGGTACGGGCGCAGGAACTCCTCGATCCGGCGGTGCAGGTGATCGCCGCGCGCGTCCCGCGCCAGCGCGTAGGCGGTGACGGTCACCGGCCCCTCGAGCCGGTTGAGCGCGTCGAGCGTGGCGGCGGACAGCGTGTTCCTGTGGCTGCTGGTCAGGTCGCGCTCGACGCGGTATTCGCGGGCGAGATGAGCCAGCAGCGCGGCGAGCAGGAGCAGCAGCGCCACGAACAACCCGTGGTGCACCATCTGCTGCAGCCGGCGCTTGCGTGGCGCTTCCATAGTGTCCTGAGTCGCTAGTGGCCTGAGCCGCGGAGGCGCTGCGCGTCGAGCTGGCGAATGGCGAGCGCGAGCGCGAGCGCGATCAGCAGGGCGAGGCAGGCCAGCGCCTGGGTATCGAGCACGCCTTTGCTGAAGGGCTCGAAATTCTTGATCGGGGAGAATACCTGCGCGAAGTTCGCCGCCACCGTCCAGCCGCGCGCGCGCAGGCTGTCCCCCGCCGCGTCGCTGGTCAGCGCCATGCCGAGCAGCGCGGCGAAGGCGCCGATGGCCGCCACCACCGGGTGCGCCGTGAGGCAGGACACGTAGAGGCCCACCGCGGCGAATGCGGCGGCCAGCAGTGCGAGGCCCGCGGCGAGTCCAGCGAGCAACCCGTAATCGAGCCGGGTCGCGCCGGCGAGCGCGAGCGGCATCAGCACGGTCAGCGCCACGAGCACCAGCAGGAACGCGAGCAATCCGAGGAACTTGCCGAGCACGATTTCCGTCATCGACACCGGCGCCGACATCAGCAGCACCATGGTCTGGTTGCGGCGTTCCTCGGCAATCAGCCGCATCGCCAGCACCGGCACCGCGAACAGCAGCAGCGCCGCGGTGGTGCCGAACAGCGGCGCCGCCACCAGCTCGGTGGCGCCGGGCGGATTCGCCATCTGCACCAGTTGCGGCTGCAATTGCAGGAAATCGTCGAGCCGGCGCAGGAAGGCGTAACCGAGAATGATCTGGACGAGGGTGAGTATCACCCAGGCCAGCGGCGAAGCGAACA
>CAZCGD010000272.1:0-1778 GCA_964498105.1 uncultured Streptomycetaceae bacterium | reverse complement strand
ACGCCCGGCTGGCGCGGCGTCGCCTTGATCTGGCGCACGTACTCCGACATCTGGCTCTTGAATGCGCCGCCGGGCAGCATGACATCCGGGTCGAGCGCCCAGAACAGGAACCCGTAATCCCGCACCTCACCGCGCGTCAGCGCCGCGCCGGCAAGGAGCCCCAGCGCCTGGATCGCGAACGACAGGCCGTAGCCCTTGTGGCCGCCGAACGGCGCGACCCCGCCCTTCAACACGGCCGCGGCGTCGCGCGACGGGTTGCCGTGCTCGTCGAAGCCGACGTCTGCCGGCAGCGGCTCCTTAAGGTGCGCGTGCAGCATCACTTCGCCCCACATGAACGACGCCGTGCCCATGTCGAAGATCACGGGCCCGTCGTCGGACGGGAAGCCGAAGCAGATCGGGTTGGTGCCCAGCATCGGGCGCGCCGCGCCCGGCGGCAGCACGCGGGGGTACGCGCTCGATACGTGGAACGCGACCAGCCCCTCGCGCACGATCTTCTCGGCGAAGTAGGCGTTGCGGCCGCTGTAGTAGCTGTTGAACGCGCCGACCGACGCCATACCGTTCGCGCGCGCCTTGCGGATCGCCACTTCCGCGGCGCGATAGGCGGCGATGTAGCCGACGTGGTTGCCGCCGTCGAGCAGCGCGGACACCGGCGTCTCGTGGACGATCTTCACCGGGGTGCGGGCCTTGGCCGTTTTCTCGTCGCCCGCAATCGCGAGGAGGCGCGGCAGCCCCGCGAACTTGTAGCCGCACAACGCATTGTCCACCAGTTGATCGACGACGATGCGCGCGTCTTCGCCGCTGTATCCCACCCGCGTCAACGCGCGTTCGCCGATCGCTACCGCCTCGGCAACGGTAAGCCGCAGGGTGTCCGGCAGATCCGGGTCTAGAAGATCCTCATCGCTCATCACTTCTTCATTTCGATGAACTCGAGCTGCACGCCGTCCGGCCCCTCGAAGAAGCACACCCGCCGGCCGCCCGATACCACGGTCTGCTCCAGGATGTGGATGCCCTGGGCGTTGAGCTTTGCGACGAGCGCGTCCAGCTCGTCGGTATCGATGGCGATATGCTCCATGCCGTACTTCTGCTCGCGCGTCTGGCTCTCGAGAAATTTCGAGACGTTGAGAGACAGCCCGTGCAGATCCACGCGGTAACCGCCGTTCGGCGATTGGCTCACGATCTTCGCGCCGAGATTGTCAACGTAGAACTTGACTGTCTTATCCGGATCCCGGGTCTTGAGATGCAGGTGGTTGAGCTTCAGTGTCATGGAACCCTCCTCCCTTTCGTAGTGTCCTGAGTCGTTAGTTCGTTGACTAAACCATTGCCTTAAGGACGCCCATTGCATCACAAAAGTGCCGAAATTGGCACCAGACGCGAAGCAAACCGGAGCCAGGTTGGACACCTGGCGAGGATTTGCGACAAAGTATGGTGTCAATTATCGGCATCTTTTGTTCAGCGAACTAGCGACTCAGGACACTAGTTGGAGTTGAAGTTTACCGCCTTGGCGCGGTTCCGGTATCTCCGCACCTGCCGCCCGGTGGAAGGTATCGAAGTCCGCGGCGGTCATTTCCCTGCGAAGCACGACAAGAACGCAAAAAGCGGGCAAACTGCGTGCTTTTCAACAGGTCATCGACCGGGGGTTCCCATGAGTGGTCGCAATCAAACGGGTCACAACCAGATGTTAAGGAGAAGGCGGCGGGCAGCGGCGGGCAAGAAGCAGCTCGCGCGGCAGGCGAAGCAGGCGAAGAAACTGAAATACGAGAAGAAGGGGTAGGAAGCGC
>CAZCGD010000271.1:0-2017 GCA_964498105.1 uncultured Streptomycetaceae bacterium | reverse complement strand
CGGTTGCGCCAATTCGGACAGCGTGGCCGCAATTGACCAGGCCGTAGCCGACGGCGTCGATGTGCTCAATTTCTCGATCAGCGGCTCGCGCACCAACTTCCTCGATGCGGTTGAGGTCGCGTTCCTGTTCGCGGCCGACGCGGGCGTGTTTGTCGCAGCTTCGGCGGGCAATTCCGGGCCGACGACGAGCACCGTGGCACACCCAGGCCCATGGCTGACTACAGTGGCTGCAGGCACACACAACCGCAACGGGGCCGGTTCGGTGACGCTGGGCAATGCTGCGACCTATACCGGCGCCTCGTTTGCGAACGCGCTGGGCTCGACGTCTTTGATCGATTCAGTCGCGGCGGGTCTTGCCGGTGCGAATCCCGTCTTTGTTGAACTTTGCTACTCGGCCGCGGACAACGGCGGCACACCAGTGCTCGACCCCGCCAAAGTTGCGGGGAAAATCGTTCTCTGCAAGCGCGGCGCCACCGCCCTGGTCAACAAGAGCGGCGCGGTGGCGGCGGCCGGCGGCGCTGGCGCCATCATCTACAACGACCCCGTGGGAGCGACCACCACGTTGGCGCTAATGCACGCGGTGCCGGCCGTGCATGTGGTGGCGGCAAGCGGCGTTGCCATCAAGGCTTATATCGCGGGGGCGGGCGCCTCGGCGACGGCGTCGATCGCGCAGTCGACGATTGTTTTAAACGCGGCGGCGCCGTTCACTGCGTCATTCTCCTCGCGTGGCCCGCTGCTGGCCGGCAACGGCAGTCTGTTGAAGCCGGACCTCATCGCGCCCGGGCAGGACATCCTGGCCGGCGTCGCGCCGCCCAATAATTCTGGCCGGCTGTTTGACCTCTACAGCGGCACCTCGATGTCGAGCCCGCATGTGGCCGGCCTGGCGGCGCTGTTCAAGGAGCTGTATCCCAGCTGGTCGCCGATGATGATCAAGTCGGCCCTGATGACCACCGGCGTTGATGTGCTCGATGGCGGGACGCCACCCGTCGCTGAAGCAAGCTCAGCACTGATCTTCCGTCAGGGTGCCGGGCATGTGCGGCCGAACAATGCCGCGGATCCTGGGCTGGTATTCAATTCCGGCTTCAACGACTGGCTGGCATTCCTGTGCGGAACCGGGCAACTGGTCGCGCCGTATTGCCCCGGGATTGCGATTAACCCGAGCAACCTGAACGTGGCGTCGATTGCGATCGGCGCAATGCCGGGGGCGCAGACGGTCACCAGGACGGTCACCAATGTGGGTGGCGCGGCCGAGACCTACACCGCCACCGTCAACATGCCCGGCTTCACGGTCACGCTGCCGGGACCGTTCACCGTCAACAGCGGGGCCAGCAGCACCTTCAGCGTGTCGTTCCTCCGGACCACGGCTCTCCTGAACTCTTATAGCGGCGGCCAACTGAGGCTGACCGGCAACCTCGGCCATGTGGTGAGGGTGCCGATTGTCGTGCGGCCGGTTGCGCTGGGAGCACCGGTGTCGGTCTCGGGCAACGGCAGCCCGATCAGCTTCGACGTGCTTTTCGGGTACACGGGACCCTTCAGCGCCGCCGCGCGCGGGCTCGTCCCCGCAGCCACGACGACGGGTACCGTTGCCGATGACCCGACCAACGGGGCGTGTTCGCTCACGTCGCCAAACGCGCAGCTGATTTCGGTGGTCATTCCGGGTGGAACTACCTACGCGCGCTTCTCGTTGTTCGATGCCGATGTGAATCCGGGCTCGGACATCGATCTGTGCGTGTTCAATGGCGCCACGATAGTGGGCGGAAGCGGCAGCGGCACCTCAGCCGAAGAGGTGAACCTGTTGAATCCCGCCGCCGCCACCTACACCGTCGTGGTGCAGGGCTGGGGCGTCGTTGGCAGCAGCCCGTTCAAGCTGTACGCGTGGGCGCTCGGCTCCACGCCGGCAGGCAACATGACGGTCACGGCGCCGGCGTCAGCAATTGCTGGTACCACCGGCACCATCGCCCTGAGCTTCAGTGGCCTGACGCCTGCCACGAAGTACCTCGGTTCGGTGGCCTATAGC
>CAZCGD010000270.1:0-4807 GCA_964498105.1 uncultured Streptomycetaceae bacterium | reverse complement strand
GCCTCGAAGCGGACGCTGTACAGAGGGTGCGGTTGCTCGCCCGCCCCATGGGCGTTAGTGTCGGGGAAGATGTAAGAGCCGTGCACGTGGTGAATGACGCCGTGTTTTCCGCGCGCGTAGCGCGGTAACCTGGTGTGACCTCTCGGTGCGTCGCGACGGGTGATGACGTGGTCGCCCGGCGCGAAGTGCGGAGGCGGCCCGGGTTGACGGAAGCGGGGTCGCGCCGTGAGCGCGCGCAGCATGCGCGCGATGAGGCTGGGATCCTCGTGTGACGGTGCCGGGTCGCGCCCTTGCGCCAGCACCGCCATTCGACGCTCGAGCTCCTCCCGCGTGATCACGCCTTTCTCGACGAGGAGACGGACGTTCCGGTCGAGCCAGCGTTCGTAGTAGCTCGAGGCCAGATAGTCCTCCGGCGGCATCCGTTCGATCGCGTGGCGGCCCTCGTCCTGGTTGAAGATATTCTGCGCGCGGCAGGCGCGGCTCACGCCGAGCACCCGCCCTTCCCACTCGGCGTGGAAGGCGGGCTCATTCGGCTCACGCTCGACGCGCCCGAAGCCGTGCATGCCGCCCATGTCGTGGATGCCATTCATGCTGGAGCGGCCCTGGATACTCTCCGGCACAGCCACCAGAACATGCCGCCCATCGCCGTCCAGAGAACCAATTGGCCGAGGAGCGACAGGAAGCGAAATTCACCGACCAGTCCGGGCGGCAGCCGCACCGGGTCCGGGTTCGACGGAAAAGCCAAAAATAGCATAGCGAGACAGGCCGCGTAGGTGATCATCACACCGGCACGCGCCAGTCTGCCCGTGCGCCGCAGCCTGCGTTCGAAAGCGACCGCCACCACCGTTCCAATCAACGATAGGGCGATAAATCCCAGAAAGAGCTGCTGGCGAATTCCGATTGTCTCCAATTCGCCCACCCCCGGTGGATTGGCGGGATACTTCAACAAAGGAAAAATCGCAACCGCCCAGCCCAGGAGTACAGCGAGAATAAAACCCTGCTGGCCGTAACCGATTTCAGCGAACCAGGGCCTGATGGCATAGGCGAGAAGGCCGAACAGCAGTCCCCAGGCGCCGCCGTAGAGTAGAAAGCCGATGAAGAGCCCGAGCTTCTGCACCGGCCGGCTGACCGCCGGCTCTACCGGAGAAACGGCTGGAGATGCGTGCGAGTGCTGCTCCATTTCGACCGCGCGGTCGATGAGCGGCTCGGTGAAGATCCAGTGGAAGCCGGCCGCTACGAACCCCCCGAGCAGGCCGGCGAGAACTGCTGCCTTGAGCACGGTAGCGAGCGACTTGGTCTCCACCTGTAAAAACCTCACACTGGCCGGCGAGTGCGCGTACGGCAATAAGCGGAAAAAAGTTTAATGGCAGGGAAAGCCTGCCGCATGGCGCGCGTCATGGAGGGCTTCATGAATCAGATTCATGTCGAACGCAGCGGGACCGTGAACCCACGAGAGCAGCAAGCCCTGATCGAGGGCCGCCACGTAGAGCGAAAAGAGGCCAAGCACCGCCAGACCGGCGGCAATCCACCCCTGTCCCGTATTATTAATGGCTGGTTCCATATATCAGTTGCCAATTTTTGCGTAATCTATGCCTGTCACCAGGGCGAGGCAAGCGTTAATTATTTGGGTTGGGGGGAGGGGACTTTGAGACGAGCAATCCGAGGCGCCGCCGCAGCAACTGTGCTGTATGCCGTTGCGTGCACGGCGGGGCCCGCCTGCGCGCAAGGGGATTACCCCACCAAGCCGATACGATTCATCGTGCCGTTCCCGCCCGGCGGGGGGACCGACATCGTTTCCCGACTGGTCACCGGCAAGATGACCGAAACCCTCGGCTGGAGGATCGTCATCGACAACCGGGGCGGCGCGGGCGGGAGCGTGGGGATGGAGGTAGCCGCCAATTCCGCCCCCGATGGCTATACGCTCGTGATGGGGCAGACCAGCAACCTGGCTATCAATCCCTCGCTTTATGCCAAGCTGCCGTACCAGCCGTTGAAGGACTTTGCCCCGGTGTCCCTGGTGAGCATGATCCCGGTGACCGTCATGATCGCTGCCAAGGCGCCCTACAAGTCGCTCGCCGACCTGGTCAGCGCCGCGAAAGCAAAGCCGGGCGAGGTGACGTTCGCCACCACCGGCAACGGCACCGTCGGGCACCTCACGGGCGAGCTGCTCCAGCGCATGGCCGGAGTGAAATTCATCCACGTGCCGTACAAGGGCGCCGGTCAGGCATTTCCCGACCTGCTCGGCGGCAGGGTGAATTTCTTCCTCGCGTCGCTGGAGACGGCGATACCGCAGGTCAAGGCCGGCACGATACGCGCGCTCGCCGTGACTTCGGCGCAACGCGCCCCGGCGCTGTCCGAAGTCCCGACCGTCGCTGAATCCGGCTACAAGGGGTTCGACGCAAACACCTGGACCGGCGTGCTGGTGGCGGCGCGCACGCCGCAGCCCATCATCGCGCGGTTGAACGCTGAGATCACGCGCATCCTCGATTTGCCCGACATGCGCGAACGGCTGGCGACGGGAGGAAATCCCGTGCAAACCGGCCCCAAGGCATTCGCGGCCCTGCTCAAGTCCGATACCGAGAAATGGGCGCGGATCGTGAAGGAATCCGGCGTGAAAGTGGAATGAGCAGGAGTTTGTCGGACTTAGGTCGGACAAACTCCTAAGAGTGCCTAACAAAATGACCGGCCCTACTTTACTCCCCTCCTTTTCAAGGAGGGGTGGATGCGAAGCAGACGGGGTGGTTACGTGGGCAGCTCTTGCTCCCACCACCCCGCCCGCTTGCGCGGGCACCCCTCCTCTGGCAGGAGGGGAATTCATTTTGTTAGGTGCTCTAAGCAGCCGGAACCGAGTGATAGGTCAGTGGAGGGCTTGCGTACCGGGGCCGGTTTGCGGGACCGAGTGGCGGGCTTCGCTCGGTGGCGAGCGGCGCCCACAATCCTATGTGATCGAGGATACGGATGGCTCACCCGCCAACTCGATCGCCAATTTGCTCCCTGATCAATCGGCGCGCGCGCCCGAGGCTTTGACGACCTTCCCCCACTTGGCGGTTTCGGTCTTCATGAATGCGCCGAACTCGTCGGGTGTCATGACAAGCGGATCGGCGCCCTGGCCGGCGAGATTCCGCTTCACGTCCGCGAGCCTGACGATGCGCGCCACCTCGGCATTCACCTTGCTGACGATGTCGCGCGGCACAGCCGCCGGGCTCATCAATCCGAACCATGCCGACGACTCGTATCCCGGCAAGCCCGCTTCCTCCATCGTCGGAAGATCGGGCAATGCGGGCGAACGCGCCTTGGTAGTCACCGCAAGCGCGCGCAGCCTGCCGCTCTGGATGTACGGGATCACGGAGGGCATGTTGGTGATCATCAGCTCGATCTGCCCTGCCATGAGATCGGTCACCGCCTGCGGATTGCCCTTGTAGGCGATGTGCGTCATGTTGAGTCCGGCCATCACTTTCAGCATCTCACCCGACATGTGCACCGACGAGCCGGTGCCGGAAGAGCCGAAGTTGATCTGCCCCGGCCGGGCCTTGATGAAAGCGATCAGCTCCTTCACGCTCTTCACCGGAATCGAGGGATGCACCACCGCCACATTCGGCACGCCTGCGATGTAGGCAACGGCGGAAAAATCCTTGATCGGATCGAACGCCAGCTTGCTGTATAGCGTCTGGTGAATGGCATGCGTGCCTACGGTGCACAAAAACAGGGTGTAGCCATCGGGCGCCGACTTCGCGGCCAGTTCGGCTGCGATATTGCCCCCCGCGCCCGCGCGATTGTCGATCACCACCTGCGGGCCCCACGTCTCGGTCATCTTCTGCCCGACCACGCGCGCCATGATGTCAGCTGTGCCGCCAGCTGGAAACGGCACGATGATGCGGATCGGCTTTACCGGATAAGGCTGGGCCCAGCCGCCGATCGCGGCACACGCCACGGCGGTCGCCATCAAACGCGCGCAAACAACGGAAAGCCTCATCGTCCCCTCCTGACAGATAGGAAATTCAATCCAGACTTGATTCGTGTTCGCCGGGCCGAGACGCCAGGAGCAAGTGCGAAAGAGGTCGCAGACTGCGCGTAATGGGCCTTATGTTCATGCCGGCTTCTCCTTCCCCGGGTAGAGGACCGCGTTCCGAGCGGGGCATTGAGCGGAATTAGCGGCCAATGACTGTGCAATCTATTCCAACCGCAAAAGCGCGGCAAGCGCTTGTCCCGCCATGCCTACCGGCAGGCAGGCACCCCGGCTGTTACCCGGTTACATGAATGTCACCGGCGGCGGACCGGCTTCAGCCGGGGCTCGCTGCCACCGAGCGCGGCTAGGCGGCCGCTCACCTGCGCGATCAGATCGTCGAGACCAACGAAACTCACGTTGTGGCCGGCCAACTCGCGGCGATAAGGGCGCCGGACATCTTGCGCGACGACGAAGTTGTCCCCATCGGGGTAGCGCAGGCGGAACGCGACGAGATTGCGCGGATCGAAAGCGTCCGCCGACCACTTGCACTCGATCGCGGTTGGCGGTTTGCCGCGCCCCGCGATCACGAAATCGATTTCGTGCTGGCGCTTGTCGCGCCAATAACGGATGTCCCGGGTCTGGAGGCGGGCGTGAAGCTCGTTCAGGACAAAATGCTCCCATAGCACGCCAAGATCCCCGTGGCGGACCGTATCCCAGCCGCGGTAATGGCAGACGAACCCGGTGTCGAATGCGTACACTTTGGGCGCGGCGATGATTTCGGTCGCCCGGCGCGAACTGTATGGCTTCAGCACGTGCGCGACGAAAGTCGCTTCGAGCACGGCGAGGTAGTTCGAGATGGTC
>CAZCGD010000269.1:0-1858 GCA_964498105.1 uncultured Streptomycetaceae bacterium | reverse complement strand
CCGGCATTGCCTTTCATCAAATCCGGGAGGGTGAGAGCCGTCGTGGTGCTCTCCGAGAAACGGGTGCCGACGCTTCCCGACGTTCCGACGGCCGCGGAATCGGGTTTTCCCGGCTTCCGGATGTCGATCTGGTACGCGATGTTCGTGCCCGCCGGCACGCCGCGGGACATCATCATGCACCTCTACCGCGAGGCCGAGAAAGCACTCAAGGATCCTGAGTTGCTCTCACGCATGAGCAACGCCGGCATGGACCCGTGGCTGGGCACGCCGGAGGAGCTGGCAATTCTCCTGCGCAGCGAGAGCGCGCGTTTTGCGAAGGTCGCCGAGAGCGCCGGCCTGAAAAAGGAATGAGCTTGGAACAAGCTCTGCCGCAGAGAACACCCCCAGAGGTCGTCTCAAAACGATTCAAAGAACATTAAGCCGCCGATGGACGCCGATGAACGCAGATAGAGTCAAAACCAGCCCATCGAATTCCGCCTGTTTTATATCGGCGTGTATCGGCGTGTATCGGCGGCTGAATTGCAGTTTTTGAAATGAGCGGCTCACCCGGACAGGTTCCGGATCTCGCGCGGTTCTTCGCGCCGAAGACCGTGGCGCTGGTTGGCGCGACGGACGACACCACGCGCTTTGGCGGACGGCTGCTGCGGCAGATGCTGAAGTTCGGTTTTGGCGGCCGTATCCTCCCGGTCAATCCCAAACGAGGCGAGCTCCAGGGCATGCCGTGCTATCCCACGGTCGCCGACCTGCCCGAGGCGCCTGATCACGCCGGCATCGTCGTGCCCGCGGACAAGGTGCTGCCGGTGCTGCGGGAATGCCACGCGCGCGGGATTACTTTTGCCACCGTCTTCACCGCGGGCTTCAGCGAGACCGGGACCCCCGAGGGCCGGGCAATGCAGTCGGCCATCACCGAGTTCGCCCGCGTGAGCGGCCTGCGGGTCATGGGCCCGAACTGCTACGGCGTCATCAATTACCTGGATCACTTCGCATTGACGGCCAGCAGCGTGCTCGAGCCGGATGCGCGGCGGGACGGCAGCATCGGCGTCGTGAGCCAGAGCGGCGGACTCGGCGGGATCAACGTGATGTGGCGCGCGATGGAGGCGGGGCTCAGGATCAATTACGCGACCAGCAGCGGCAACGAGGCCGACCTCGACGCGATCGACTTCGCCCGCTTCATGATCGAAGCCCCGTCGACCGAGGTGCTCATGATGGCCCTCGAAGCGGTGCGGGACGGGGCCAAGTTCGCGCGCATGGCGGAGCGCGCAGCGGAACTCGAGAAGCCGATCGTCGTCTTGAAGCTCGGGCGCACCGAGCGCGGCAGCCGCGCGGCGGCGTCGCATACCGGCGCCATGACCGGCGCCGACGATATCTTCGAAGCCGCGGCGCGCCAGTTCGGCGTGAAGCGCGTCAACGATTCCCGGGAGCTGTACGAAACGGCGATCATGCTGCGCGGCAAGCGCTGGCCCAAGGGTCGCCGCGCAGCGTCGCTTTCGCTCTCCGGCGGCAACGTGGTGCAGGTCGCCGACGTCGGTTCCCAGTTGGGACTGGAATGGCCCGATTACACGGCGGCGACCCAGGGTGAGTTGAGCGGCCTGCTGCCCGGCTACGGCAAGGTAAGCAACCCGACGGACACGACCTCGCTGGCGAGCGGCCAGCCCGAGCTGTTCCGCCGCACCCTCGAGATCATCTCCCGCGATGAAAACGTGGACGTGATGGTGCCGGTCTTCACCGTCCCGCGGCGGGCGGAGCTGGAGCAGGGCGTGCAGATTGCGCGGGAGAGCGCGAAGCCGGTGGCGCTCCTGTTGACCGGGAAGTGCCTGGACGATCCAGCGCTCACGGTCGAGCGCATCGTGGCGGACGG
>CAZCGD010000268.1:0-2607 GCA_964498105.1 uncultured Streptomycetaceae bacterium | reverse complement strand
GTTGACGCACACAACGGTTGGCGCGACGGCGAGCAGCGTAATCGGAGCGAAGTCGCGCACCGGGTCGTAGCCCGGCTTCGCATAGAGGTTCGGTGCGATCGCGTGCGTCGCGATCGAAGACAGCAGCAGCGTGTAGCCGTCCGGCACCGCGCGCGCAGCGAGCTGTGTTCCGATGATGGTGCCCGCACCGGGCCGGTTGTCCACCACAACCTGCTGGCCCCAGGCCTCGGTAAGCTTCACGCCGAACAGTCGCGCGAGCGTGTCGTTGCCACCCCCGGGCGGATAGGGAACGATCAGGCGGATTGGCTTCGTCGGGTAGCTCTGGGCATGAGCGGCCGGGCAGCACGCCGCCACCGCAAGCAGGGCCATACCGACGCAACGGAAACGCATATGCCCCCTCCCCTTGGCGTCTGATGCGTGGGTGTTAGATTGCCATAAACCCGCGATGGGTGACTAGCAGGGCCTGTGGCTTGATTATCCTGCGCTTTTCCGGAAATTCCGCTACAATCGCGCTCCTATGTCCGCACCCCGTATTGCGCTGGTTCATGCCATGCCGGTCGCGATCGAGCCGGTGGCGCAAGTATTCCGGGAGATGTGGCCGCAGGCGCGCATCACGCACCTGCTCGATGACTCCCTGCCGCCCGACCTCACGGCCGCCGGCAGCATCACGCCCGCAATCGTCGAGCGCTTTATCACGCTCGCGCGTTACTGTGAGGCGAGCGGCGCCAACGCGATCCTGTTCACCTGCTCGGCGTTCGGCACCGCAATCGAGGCAGCGAAAGGCTCAGTCAAGGTCCCGGTACTGAAGCCCAACGAGGCCATGCTGGAAGAAGCGCTGGCGGCCGGCCCCACATTGGGAGTAATCGCCACGTTCGAGCCCAGCATTCCCTCGCTGAAGAAGGAATTCGAGGAACTCGCCACGAGCCGCGGGATCACGCTCAAGCTGAAGACCCGCACCGTGCCGGCGGCCATCGCCGCGCTCCAGAGGGGCCACGGTTCCGAGCACGACAGCCTCATCGCAGCGGCCGCGGCCGAGATGGGACAGTGCGACGCCCTGGTGCTGGGACAGTTTTCGATGGCGCGCGCGGCGGCCGGCATACCCGCGCGTCCCGGCCGCAAGGTGCTCACCAGCCCGCACTCGGCGGTGACGCGGCTGAAGCAGATCTTCGCTGCCCGATAAAAAACGTGACCGGTGACCAGCGACTGGTGACCGGCAATCAAGAGGGAGGAGAGCATGAAGGCCCCGCTCGTCTGCGGCGCGCTGGCGGCAGGCGCAGGGTCATCCCGGGTTGAAGACCACGCGCGGACAAACGTTGCGCGCCGGCGGATGCCGAATCGTTACCGCGCCGGCGCCTTGGCTGCGCCCAGCTCGGTCAGGATGGCCTTGTATTCGGCGTACTCCTCGTCGAGCCGCTTTCTCGCGCCCCGGGAGTCGGCGTAGCCCTCGTCCCAGAAATTGTCGACGAGGTCCTTCTTCCAGTCCTCGGTTTTCACCAGCGCGGCGAACACCCGGTCCCAGTAGGCGATCTGCGCCGCGCTCATGCCCTTCGGCCCCATCAGGCCGCGCCAGCTCGAGGAATCGGCCGGCACGCCCTGCTCGCGCCACGTCGGCACGGTGGCGAACGCGCCGCCGATGCGCTTCGGCGACGATATCGCAAGCGTGCGCAGCTTGCCGGCCTTGAAATGCTCGGACAGGTTGCCGGGCGCGGTGTTGATCGCGTCCACGTGGCCGCCGAGCAGCGCCAGGGTCGAGGCCGCGCCGCCCGGGAACACCGCGGTCTTCAGGCGCTTGATGTCGATTCCAGCTGCGCGCAGGCACACCATCAGCGTGGTGTGGTTGGCACCACCGATACTGGTCGAAATCCCGAAGCTGACCGAATCGGGGCTGGCTTTCAGACGCGAAACCAGGTCGGTACCGCTCTTCAACGGCGAATCCGCCTTGACCGACACGGCGAGATATTCGTCGAACAACATGGCGAGCGAGGTGAAATCGCTGTAGTTGTACGGAATCAGCCCCATGATGTGGTTGCTGATCGAGCCGGTGGTCGCGATGACGATGTAGTGGCCGTCGCCGGGGTGCTGATTGATGTAAGCAAGCCCGAGCGTGCCGCTGCCTCCCGCCTTGTTGACGACGTTGACGGGGACGTCGACCAGCTTGTGGGTGGTGAGGATGCGCGCCACCACGCGCGCGGTGCGGTCGGTCGTGCCGCCGGGGCCGGACGGTGCGACGATCTCGACCGCTCTTTCAGGCTTCCACTGCGCCGCCGCGGGATACGCCGCGCCGAGCAGGCAACCGAGGAAAATAGTAACCGTGAATGCCGCGCCGCGCATGCTTACTCCTGTCATTCCAAAAAAACTATAGCACGCCCGACGGTGGTTCCACCTTGACACTGTGGGCGCGGTTTTCGATACTGGCATGGAAACTGAGTCGTAGCCTTCACGGGATCGCACAATGAGCACGACGGCGGGCATGACGGCAGCGGAGAAGATCCTCGCGCGCGCAAGCGGCGTGCCCGAGGCGCGCGCCGGCGAGATCCTCTACCCCATGGTCGACTTCGCCATGATCCACGACGGCGTGGTGATGGGCGCGAAGCAGGAGCTCGACGC
>CAZCGD010000267.1:0-8953 GCA_964498105.1 uncultured Streptomycetaceae bacterium | reverse complement strand
CGCGCCCGGAACCAGGCGGCCGGCATGCGGTAGATGCTGGACATGATCTCGACGCCCTTCCGGAGCGGCGAGAAGTTCGACGTGTGCGCCCCGGCATTGCCGATGTTCGATCCGCGCAGTGCGAGGAAGTTGCCGTCCGCGTCCAGCGCAAGCTCCGCCTCCACCGCGAGATCGCGCCCCTGGTAGTCGGAGAGGAACGCCTCCTGGCGCGTGCAGGTCCATTTGACCGGACGCCCGATGCGCCGCGCCGCCCACGACACCAGGCAGAACTCCGGATAGATGTAGCCGCGGGTGCCGAAGTTGCCGCCGACGTCGTGCATCAGCACGCGCACGTTGTTCTCCGGCACGTTCAACATCACCGCGAGGTCTTCCTTCAGACGCGGAGCGCCGCCACTGCCGGCTTGCAGCGTGTAGCGTTGCGTTGCCGCGTCGTACTCACACACGCCCGCCCGCGGCTCCATGGGCACGCCGGTGACGCGCTGGATCCAGGTCTCGAATTTGACGACGTGCGCCGCGCGCGCGAAGCCGGCCGCGGTGCCTTCCCGGTCGTTTCCCACTTGCGCATCGAGAGCGATGTTGGACCGCGTGTCATCCCATAGGCGCGGCGCATCCGGACGCGCCGCAGCGACCGTGCCGGTGACCGCGGGCAGCGCCTCGTAATGAATTTCCACCAGCTCCGCGCCGTCCTTCGCCGCCGCCACCGTCTCGGCGATCACCACCGCGATTGCTTCGCCGACATGGCGCACCTTTTCGATGGCGAGCGCGTACTGCGGCGCCGTGTAGAGCGGCGAGCCGTCGGAGTTTTCCATCTTGACATCGGCGGGAGAGCCGGTGAACGGCTTGTGCGGGAAGGGGTTGAGCCCGTCAGCGAGCAGCTCGCGTCCGGTCAGCACCGCCAGCACGCGAGGGCTCGCTTGCGCGTTGCGGACGTCGACCGACGCGAGGCGGGCGTGCGCGTGCGTCGAGCGCACGACCACCATGAACGCCTGCCCCGGCAGGTTGACGTCATCACTGAAGCGGCCCTTGCCGGTCAACAGGCGCAGGTCCTCCCGGCGCCGTACCGGCTCGCCGATGCGAGTGCTTTTTGCTGGCGGAAACATGTTTGTTGGTTTCTGTAGGCTATCTCAAAAAAATACTTCCCTCCCCTTCAAGGGGAGGGCTAGGGTGGGGATGGGTCAACAAGGTTCACACCCACCCCCATCCTAACCTTCCCCCTGAGAGGGAAGGAATTTGTTTATTTCGCCGCCTGAACAGCCCGTTTCGTCATCACGCCCACACAGTGCGCCCGGTACTCCGCGCTGCCGTGAATGTCGGAGTTGAAACCGTCGGCCTTCAACGCCATCCCGTCGAGGGCGGCGGGTTCGAAGCGCCGTTCGAGCGCCGCTTCCGCTTGCCTCCAGCGAAACACCACCGGGCCCGCGCCGGTCACTGCGACGCGCATGCCGCCGGAAGTTTGCGCCACGAACACGCCGACCAGCGCGAAGCGTGATGCCTGTTGCGGCAGCTTGGCATAGGCGGCGACCCGCGGCACTGGGAAGCTCACCGCGGTGATGATCTCGTCGCGCTGCAGCGCGGTCTCGAACAGGCCGGTGAAAAATTGGTCGGCTGCGATCCGGCGCCGGCTGGTCACTACCGTCGCCCCCAGGCCGAGCACGCCGGCGGGATAGTCGGCCGCCGGGTCGGCGTATGCGATCGAGCCGCCGATCGTGCCGCGGTTGCGCACGAGCGGGTCGCCGATGCCGCCGGCAAGCGACGCCAGGGCTGGCAGGGTGACTGCGACCTCGGCCGAGGCTGCGACCACCGCATGGGGTGTCATGGCGCCGATCACCATGGCGTCACCGTCACGCCTGATGCCGTTCAAGCCCGCGATGCCGCCGAGATCCAGCAGGCCGGCGTAGCGGGCGAGGCGTAATTTCAACGTCGGGATGAGGCTCATGCCGCCGGCCAGCAGTTTGAAATCGCCGTGCGCCGAGAGGGCAGACGCGGCATCGGCAACAGTGGCTGGCCGGTAATAGGCGAAGTCGTACACGTCACGAATCCTTCATTGCGGCGGCGCCGGCCTGTATGGCCTTGACGATGTTGTGATAGCCGGTGCAGCGGCAGAGGTTGCCCTCGAGCTGCTCGCGTACTGTGTGGGCGTCCAGCTCGTTGCCCAGGCGGTTAACCATATCGAGGGCCGACATGATCATCCCCGGGGTGCAGAATCCGCACTGCAGGCCATGGTGTTCGCGAAAGGCTTCCTGCATCGGATGGAGCCTGTCGCCTTGCGCGAGCCCTTCGATGGTCGTGACGGTCGCGCCGGAGCATGCCGCGGCGAGCACGGAGCAGGACTTGACCCCTTTACCGTTGACGTGCACGGTGCAGCAACCGCACTGGCTCGTGTCGCAGCCCTCGTGCGTTCCCGTCAGCTTCAGGTGTTCGCGCAGCAACTGCACCAGCAACGTCCTGCCTTCGATCTCGGCGGTAACCGGCTGGCCATTGACTGTCATGGAAATGGTCGGCATCGACAAACTCCTATCGGATGCCAAACAGCCGCGCCGCGGTGCCGCCGAGGATCGCGGATTGGTGCTTCGCTTCCACCCCGCAGCACTGAATCAGTTCCTGCGGTTTCGCTTCCGCGTTGGGGAACGGCTGGTCGGTGCCCATCATGACTTTCGAGGGGCCGGCGACTTCGCACAGGAAGCGCAATGCCCGCGGGTCGTATACGACAGTGTCGAAATAGAGCCGGCTGAAACTTTCACCGGGATCGGAATTCTTCCCAGGATTGTTGGCGAAGCTGTTTTTCAATCGTCCCAGCACCAGCGGCAGTGCGCCGCCGCCATGCGCGATGACCAGGTTGACCCCGGGATACCGCAGCAGGTGGCCGGACAGCAGGAGCCGGGAGACCGCAATCGTGCTGTCGGTAATCCGCCCGACGGAATTCACGAGCCCATAGGCCTTCAGGCGATTGTCGTGGGCGCCAAACGTCGGATGGACGATGACCGTCGCTTTGAGCGAAGAGGCGGCTTCCCAGAAGGGATCGAGGTCGGGGTCGTCGAGGACGCCGCCGATGCCTTTAGGCTGGGTCCCGATCATCGCACCGTGAAATCCCGCTTTCATGGATTCAGTGAGAACTTGCGCGGCCAGTTTCCCGGACTGCATCGGCACGGTGGCGAGCGGCACGAACGCGTCGAGCTGCGCGACACCCTTCAGCATGTGCTGGTTGACGAACCGGCTCCAGTCGGCGCCTTCGTCAGCCGGGAGCTCGTAGCCGAAGATGTCGAGCCAGCCGGCGACGAGCTGCTTTTCGATCCTCTGCTCCGCGAGACGGCGGCGGCGCCAGCCGACGTCGCTCATGGTGGCCGGCATCTCGCGCTTGGGCTCGCCGTTGGCGAAGGCAATGCTCAACGATTGCGTAGCGCCGGTGGCGGAGACGGACGGAAATGCGTGCCGGCGCGAGGCGAGATCATCGAGCAAGGCTTCCGGGACGAAATGCGCGTGCATGTCGATGTTCACTCTGGCTCCTGGTGTCCTGGGTCGCTAAGAGCGCCTAACATAATGAAACGCGCGTGCGTTGCGAGCCAGAATCGTCGCTAGCGCGAAGCGAGGCGCAGCCAATACTCGCCGTATTGGCAAGCCTCGCGACAAAGCTAGCGGCGATTCTGGCCGCAACCCCCTTGGGCTGGCACGGTTTTGGCCCGCGGCTATGGGCTCGGAGCATGCCCAACGCGGGGTCCAACAGGGCCGCCTGTCCCGCGTTGCCAAAACCGTGACAGCGCAGCGTGTGTTTCATTATGTTAGGCGCTCTAAGTGTCGTGGCGCAGCCGGTGTTTCGCGATTATAGACCGCAGTTCCGAGCATCCTTGGAGCCCCTAACAATATAACGCGTCACCGGGGGTCAGATCCCAGAGGGTCCCTGTTCCGCCCCTCGACGCGCCCGGTTTCCGGGGATGCGACCAAGAAGGCGCGCGTAAGCACGCGGACCACTGCGGCGCTGCATTCAGGGGGAGAAAAGATGGCTCGCGCCGAGGCTCGGCTGATACCTAGGCAAGTCCCGAGCAGGGCTCTACCGCGAACCGATGCCAGTTGCCTGGCGAGGCGGGAGCGGTGAGATTCCGGAGGTTACGACAAGACCCGCTCCGAACCCCTACCGCTCCGCGCCCCATTCGTCAGGACATCTGCCTTAAACGTTGCTCGACGTAGCCCACGACTTCTTCCGCGAAATTCTCGTCGCCGTAATTGATCGCTGCCTGCGCGATCTCGTTCCACGAGGACGTGTGGGAGACAGTGGGCAAGGCCAGGGCTTGCGCCGTCTTGCTGGTGCGGCTATGCGCTTCGACCAACTCTGCCAGTCCGCACCACCTGGATTCCATTGCGACCGCTTGTGACCGACGCCGCTGCATCAGTCTGGAAAGGTGGTTCAGGAATCTCACGGAATCAGCATCAACCCGCGCCGCAGGCCCGTCAATGAGTCAATCCACACATTCTGGATAGGAGAGACATCCCTGCGCGAGAGCGAATGTGCGATAGTTGGCATTTCTGCCCAACCGGTCGCCAGGCCGTGCGGCTTGCTGTCTCCCAGCCGGTGCGCAGGCAAAAAAAAGGGCGGGCCGGCCACAACGGCTCGGTCCGCCTTCGAAACTGTTTAGATCCGGCTTGCGAGTACGCGAAGCCGAACGACGAAACCGGGATCGAGCTTCGTGGAATCCTCTGGCAACTTCGGACGCAGTTCCTTATCGGGATGGCTGCACGAAAGCGCGAGCACGCCGATGGCTGGCTTCCAGTTCACGCCCAGCAATTCCTTGTCGTAGCGGTGCAGCTCGGCGAAGCGCCGCGCTAAGTTGGCATCCCACTCGTTCGTCAACACACCCATGGCTTTCTCCGCACCCCTGCCTGGTGACTTGCCTGTGTTTTGACTGCAAATGTGCAGGATTCGAGCCAACCTGACAAGGGCCGATTGCTTCCTCTAAGGCATTATTTTGTAAGGATTTTATTTCCAGCGCGCCACAGACTGCTGGCGGGATCGAGGTGGTGGGTGCCGTGACTGCTGGCATATCCGACGTGGCAACGAACTTTCGGCGAGGGGTAACCACCCCTTAGAGCGCCTAGCATAATAGGGGCCCACGAAGCGGTGCGGGAGCGCCGGTGTGCAAGCAGATCGCCGGCGTTGGCGCCAGAGCCCGGTTCTCCCCAACATCAGGCTTCGTAGGGCGGACGTCCAGAAGGTACGCGGGTCATTCGCCACGCAGAAACATCCCGGCAACGGCGTTTATGCGGGCGCCGCCGCACACTGCATAATAGAGCGCAGTTATGCGAGAGGAGTTGCCATGCCCGGCTGGATCGCCGCATTCAAAGTCATACCCTGGGCCGAACTGATCGTGGCCGCGCCGGCCGTCGTCAAAGGCGCGCAGAAACTGTGGGCCACGGTCAGGAAGCAGGAAGCTCCGGCGCTGTCGGGCCAGGACCCGGTGGCACGCCAGCGGGCGCTCGAAGCGCAGGTCGGGGAACTGCGCCGAGAACTGACAGCCGCGTCGGAACTCGTCGCTAGTCTTGCCGAGCAGAACAGCCGGCTGGTGTCGGCTGTCGAGATCCTGCGCATGCGAACCCGGGTGCTGTTCCTTGCCACCGTCATCATGGCCGGCGCGCTGACGCTCCTGGCGATCGTTGTATTGTCCAGGTAGGGACCGAAATGGATACGAACAAACCGGCGGCGAGCTTCGCGAACGTGAGTTACGACGAAGCGATGCGCCGCGCGCGCGAGCTGATCCCGTTTCTGCGCGAGCAGGCGCCGGCATGCGAGGCCGCACGCAAGCTGACCCCGGCAGTGATGGAAGCCCTGCACCGGCAGGGGCTGCTGCGCTATCTCCAGCCGAAGGCCTGGGGCGGCATGGAGCTGCCGTTCGTCTCCTACTTCGACATCCCGGAGCTGCTGTCGCGCGGCGACATCTCGGTGGGCTGGACGGTGGACAACCTCGCCGCGCACCACCGCAATCTCTCCTTGTTCGATCCGCAGGCGCAGAAAGAGGTCTGGGGAGCCGATCCCGATGCGGGCATTGCTTCCGGCATCGCCTTTCAGCAGGGCAGGGGCGTGCCGGCGAATGGCGGCATCGTGCTCTCCGGCGAATGGAATTTTTCATCCGGCACCGATCATTCCGACTGGAGCCTGCTCGCGTGCATCGTGCGGGACGGCGACAAAATCCTGGACTACCTGTTCTGCCTGGTGCACCGTTCCCAGTACGAGGTGGTGGACGACTGGCACACGCTCGGCATGCGCGCGACCAGCAGCAAGAGCGTGCGCTGCAAGGACGTGTTCCTCCCGGCGTACCGCAGTGTCTCCATGTATGTCGCGCGGGAAGGGCACTCCTGGCCGGGCCTCAAGACCCACCGCAATCCGCACTACCGGGTCCCCCTCTCGGCGCTCGGGGGGCACGGCATCGGCGCCTGCCTGATCGGCAACGCGCGCGCGGCCCTTGAGACGGCGATCGACCTGGTCAAGTCCCGCAGCACTAATTACACCGGGGCGCGGATGCGCGATTTTCAGACCGTGCAACTGCGCATCAGTGCGGCGGGGGCGAAGATCGACGCGGCGTACCTGCTCCTGCGCAACGATTGCCTGGAGGTACAGCGCATGTGCGAAGAGGGCGGCGCCCCCGACATTGAAACGCGGCTGCGCTACAAGCGCAACGCCGCGATGGGCGTGAAGCTGTGCGTGGAAGCGGTGGACTCGCTGCACGAAATGGCCGGCGGCAACGGCATCTACGATCACCACCCGCTGCAGCGCATGTTCCGCGACATGCACGCAGCCGCCGGCCACTTCAGCTTCAGCGTCGACGCGCAACTGCCGCCGTGGGGCCTCGTCGCGCTGGGCGGAGAGTTCAAGAGCGCGACGCTTTGAGAGCGGATGAGGGATGAGGGATGAGGGATGAGGGATGAGGGATGAGGGGTTACCCCATTTTCCTTCGTGTCCTTAGTGTCCTTCGTGTCCCAGCTTTTCTTGGCGTCCTGGCGGTTTGATAATTAACGATACGCGCTCGCAATCAACTCAACGAAGGACTTGCACGACATGCCGATTACCGGAAAATGGGTCTTCACCGCGGCCATGGACGTCGACCCGGACAAGGAGGCGCTCTTCAACGAGGTCTACGACCAGGAGCACGTTCCGCACCTGCGCCAGGTGCCGGGTGTGGTGTCGGTGACGCGCGCGAGGCTGGACACGCTGCGCGTCTCTATGGGTGGCGAGACGAAGACCGTCGATTCCCAGGGCAAGCCCCGATATGCCTGCATCGTCGAGCTCGAGAACCCGGACGTGCTCACCAGCGCCGCGTGGGTGAAGGCGGTTGACGCTGGCCGCTGGCCGACGCAGGTGCGGCCGTATACGCGCAACCGGCAGCATACCCTGCACAAGGTGATGAGGTAACCGGGCACTTCCCGCGGGCATTTATTGCCTGATACACTACAGCCTGGCAACTTTGAAAAGGAGGTGATCCTGTGAGAGACCTTAAAGGCAACACCGATCTGCACCGTTCGAACTCCGGATCAACCTGCAACGTAAGGAAGTTCGACCGGCGCTAGGCCGGCGTGCCTGACTAGCAAGACGCCCCGTGGACCTCTCGTCCCCGGGGCGTTTTCTTTTGCGTCGCTTGCGACACCGGGTTATTGGTAACATCATGGCCCCGACTGAACTGGAGAAAGATCATGCTATTCAACTGTGCGCCGCATGGCGGCACGGCAAGCGGCACCATGCAGCGCAAGCTCGTCAAGCGCGGCAACAAGAGCCTGGCGGTGGATTTGCACTGCCACGTGCACACGCCAGCCGCGGACGAAATCGCGAAGAAAAGCGATAAACAGGCGGACGTGACCGCCCGCTATGGGGACCCGCGCACCATCGAGCGGCAGAAGCAGCTACGCGTCGAGCTCGACCGGAAGTTGACCTCGGTGGAGCAGCGCCTTGCGGACATGGACCGGATGGGCATCGACGTGCAGGCCATCTCGACGTCACCCATGCAGTACTACTACGGGCTCGACATCGACCTCGGCCGCCAGGCATCGCGCACCGTCAACCAGCGCTTGGCCGAGATCGTCGCGTCCCATCCCGACCGCTTCGTCGGCCTCGGCACGGTGCCGCTGCAGGCGCCCGCGCTCGCCGTTGCCGAACTGGAATACTGCATGAAGACGCTCGGCTTCCGCGGCCTGGAGATCGGCACCAACGTCGGCGGCCTGGAGCTCTCGGACAGCCGTTTCGAGGCGTTTTTCGCGAAGGCCGAGGAACTGAACGCGATCGTCTTCCTGCACCCAAGCGGGTTCACGGAACCGCAGCGACTGAAGCAGCATTTTCTGACCAACGTCATCGGCAATCCGCTCGACACCACGGTGGCGCTGGCGCACATCGTGTTTGGCGGCGTGCTGGAGCGGCATCCGGGACTGAAGTTCGTCGCCGCGCACGGCGGCGGCTACATGGGGCACTACCCGGCGCGGATGGACCACGCCTACAAGGTGCGGCCGGAATGCCACGACCACATCACCCGCCCGCCGTCGTACTACATGAAGAAGATCTACTACGACACCATGGTGTTCAGCCACGAACAGCTCGAGCACCTGGTCAACCTGTGGGGCGCGGGCCACGTCGTGATCGGCACCGACTATCCGTACGATATGGGCTACTACAAGCCGGTGGACTTCGTTAACAAGTCGAAAGCGCTGACGCGGGCACAGAAGACGGCCATCATCGGCGGCAACGCGGCGAAACTGCTGGGCCTGAAACCGGGGAGGCGCTGACCACCAAGTTCAATGTTCCAAGTTCCAAGTTCCAGGTTCGAAATTCAAAACCGGAACTCTCGATTTAGAACGAGCTCCAACTTTGCTTGAACCTTGAACCTTGAACCTTGAACCTTGAACCTTGAACCTTGAACCTTGAACCTTGAACCTTGAACCTTGAACCTTGAACCTTGAACCTTGAACCTTGAACCTTGAACCT
>CAZCGD010000266.1:0-2690 GCA_964498105.1 uncultured Streptomycetaceae bacterium | reverse complement strand
AATGACACCACCGGTGGACTGCCGTTTTCGGGGAAGGAGGACGGCACGGACCTGTCCTACGGTATCGGTGCGAGCTATAACTTCACCAAGAACGTCGCCGTGCGCGCCGAATGGGAAAGGTTCAAGGCGGTTGGCGACATCGACCTGCTGTCGGTCGGCATTGTTTATAAGTTCTGATGCCCGTACCGTGGTTTCGAATTGACGCAGCGACGATGTGACGCTGGGTGACGGACGGATCCGTCCCCCGAAAAACCCCGCTGCGGCGGGGTTTTTCTTGCCGCGACGGATGCGGGCTATGTTCGTGTGGCCACTTTCCGTCAGTCTCTGTAGTATTTCGCCCGGAAGCTACTTCAAAAGGAGTGTCCATGCCCGCACGATCGGCAAAGCACCCGGACGACATGAGTCCGGACGCCATCCTGGCGCGGGCCACCGCCGCGCGCGGAGATGTCTTTCCCGAGTGGAAGCTGTTCGCGCACACAGCGCCCCAGACCTACGACCTCATCAACCGCACCGGCAGCTACCTGCACCAGTATCACGGCCAGTCGCCGGAGGAGCAGCAGCTCTCGGGGCAGATGCGCGAGCTCATCGCCACCCCCGCGCTGTGCGCGAAAGCCGACCTGCGCCACGCGCCGAACCACATCCGGCGGATGTACCGGATGGGCATGACCAACCAGGTGATCTTCGAGGGCGCGGCCGCGTTCGCAACCGTCGTCGGCTGGTCGAGCCTGGCCTATGTCTCGCTGGCGATCTCCGAAGCCAATAGCCCGGATTATCCCTACGGCAAGCCGCCAGAGGGCGGAGCGCCGACGGAGCTCAAGCCATTTCCCGAGCTCGCCATGGGGCGCAAGCGCAAGAGCTCCGGCAGCGAAAGTCTGCTCGACACGCCGGAGTGGCGCTACGCTGCCGGCATCGACGCGGAGATGGCGCGCCGCTGCGCCGCGTTCGTGGACCACTGCCTGCTGGCGGGCGGCGCACAGGACGAGCTGCTCGGCCCGGGGCCGCGCGAGCTGATTGTCATCGCCGCGCTGTGCACGCGGGGCGAAGTCGAGCTCGCGGCGCAGCACATCCGGCGCGCCTACGACTACGGCATGACCCGCCGCCAGGTGCTGGAGGCAATCTCGTGCGTGTTGCCGATGAGCGGCATGATCACCGGCCAGCTCGGCCTGCGCGCGATGCGGCTTGCAGATGCCAAAATTCACGCAAAGCCTCGCCGCAGAGGACGCCGGGGACGCGGAGGAAAGTAACAGCCTCACCGCGGAGGACGCTAATCCGCCAAGGTAAAGAGAAGCCTCACCGCCAAGGACGCCAAGAGATCGATAATTATTTTCCTTGGCGTCCTCCGCGTCCTTGGCGGTGAGGCTGTTCTTTTCGCCTTCCGCCTCACGACTCACGCCGTCTGTCGCGGCGCTGCCACATCAGCCAGGCGATGGCCGCGGCGGCGATCAGCAGGAACGGGATGGAGCCGTAGTTGACGGCGTTCCAGCCGCTCTTGCTCAAGAGCAGGCCCGACGACGCGGACGAGATCGCCATCGTCGCGAACACCATGAAATCGTTCGCGGCCTGGGTCTTGGCGCGCTCGGCCGGCGTGTGGCACTCGGTCAACAGCGCCGAGCCGCCGACGTACATGAAGTTCCAGCCGACGCCGAGGAGAAACAGCGCGGTCCAGAAGTTGAGCAGCTCGGTGCCGGCGAGCGCCGCGACGATGCACGTGAACAGCAACGCGATTCCCGCGAAGATGATCTTGAGCACTCCGTAGCGCTGGATCAGCGAGCCGGTGAAGAACGACGGACCGTACATGCCGATCATATGCCACTGCAGCACGAACGCCGCGTCGTCGAAGTGGTGGTCGTGGGCGCGCATCGCCAGCGGCGTCGAGGTCATGAACAGGTTCATGATGCCGTAGGACAGCATCGAGGCCAGCGCCGCGACGATAAACACTGGCTGGCGCATGATTTCGCCCAGTGGGCGGCCGGGGTCCTTGCGCTCCTGCTCCGAGAGCCGGGGGATGTCGAGCCACATCAGCAGGATCGTGGCCACGAGGCACACGAAGATCAGCGACAGGTAGGCGCCGAGGTAGGTGTAATCCACGTAGAGTCCCGCGGTGCGCTTCGCCAATTCGGGACCAAAAATGCCGCCGGCGATGCCGCCGGCCAGCGTCAGCGAGATCGCCTTGGCGCGGAACTCAACCGTGGTGGCGTCCGCCGCGGCAAATCGGTAGTACTTCCCGAACGCGTTGTACATGCCCATGACCGTCATGCCGGCGCACAGCAGGTAGAAATCGGCGATATAGACCGCAAGCGCGCACACCGCCGCGCCGAACATGCCGAAGCCGGCGCCGACCTGGAAGCCGCCGCGCCGGCCGATCGCCCCCATCAGCAGCGACGCGGGGATGGTGGCGATCGCCGAGCCGAAGACGTAGCAGGTTAGCGGGATGGTGGCGAGGGCAGGATTGCTGGCGAGCGCGAGGCCCGCGAGGCCAGTGACCGCGATCATGGTCACGCTGGTCGTCTGCAGCGTCGCCTGGCTGCACGACAGCACCAGCACGTTGCGGTATTGCCGTTCCATCGTCACTTCTTGAGGGGTTTGAAGCGTATGCGGTGCGGCTTGGCCCCCTCCTCGCCCAGGCGCTTTCTCTTGTCCGCCTCGTATTCCTGGTAGTTGCCGTTGAAGAGCTGCACCTTCGAGTCGCC
>CAZCGD010000265.1:0-3167 GCA_964498105.1 uncultured Streptomycetaceae bacterium | reverse complement strand
CCGTAGCCCGCGAGGACCAGCGCCGGCCCCGGGCAGATGCCCGCCAGGCCCCAACCCACTCCGAACACGAGGCTGCCCACGACCAGCGGCCGGTCGATATTGCGCGCCGTCGGCAGCCGCACCGGCGCGCCGAGGAGCGTCCGGGTCTTGTTCCGCATGAGCGCGAACGCGCCCGCGCCTACCGTGATCGCGCCCGCCATCACCAAGGCGAGCGATGGGTCCCAGGCGCCGGCGAGGTCGAGAAATCCAATCACCTTCGCAGGATTGGCCATCCCCGCCACGATCAGCCCGATACCGAACACGAGACCGGCAAGAAAAGAGGCGGCTGTAAACATGAGGCGGGTTACAGCCCGACAAGAAGGTGGCGTGCGACGAAGACGGTCGCGAAGCCCGCGGCCATGAATGCGAGCGTCGCGACCATCGAACGCGGCGACAGGCGCGAGATGCCGCACACGCCGTGGCCACTGGTGCACCCGGAACCGTAACGGGTGCCGATACCCACCAGCAATCCGGCGGCGACGAGCACGGAGTAGCCGGCATCGACGCGGATCTCCGGCAGTACGGCGAACACCCCGTACGCGAGCGGCGCGGCGATGAGGCCCGCGACGAACGCCGCGCGCCACGCGATGTCGCCGCGCGCGGGCTTGAACAGTCCGCCGAGGATACCGCTCACCCCGGCGATGCGGCCGTTCAAGACGACCAACGCCGCGGCGGCGGCGCCGATCACCGCGCCGCCAATCAGCGCGGAGACCGGGGTGAATGCGTTCCAGTCGATGAACATGGGCTCACCGGGCAATATGCACCCCGCCGTCGGTGCAGGTCAATATCCGCACCGGCATCTGCCTGCGCCTGGAGCCCGCGTTCACTTCCCCCCTTCCGGACAGCGAGCAACCGCCGTACCATTGCACATTGCAATGGAGAGCCAAATGACACCCAACAGGACTATCGCCATAGCCGTTGCCACGCTCGTGGCGGTGGGACTCGGCTACTGGGTATACGGTGCGCGCCAGAAGGGCGAAACGCAGACAGCCGCCGTAACGCTGATCACGGATATCGCCAACCGGCTGCGCGAGTCACTGATTGCCGAGGCCGCAACACCCCCTGCCATCCGCACCCTGCGCATGGCCACCCTCAGCGACGAGGCTGCTGCAGCGGACCAGGCCCTGCAGACGCTCAAGGCGCTCAAGGGCTCGGGCAATCAGACGCTGGTGGATGCGGCCGATGATTACCTGCTCACGAGCCGCGAAATCTTCAAGAAACTGGCCGACCTGAACCGCTACCGGGCGCTGCTGGACGACAGCTCCCAGGCTCTGCGCGAGCATATGCGCTCGCGCAGTCGGTCCGGCGCCTGGGTCCAGGACGCGGTTAAAGCGCGGGAGCGCGTCAACCAGGATCTGCGCGGCTACACCACCGCCGCCGAGGTGTCCGCCAAGCTGCTCGAATCGCTGGCCGCGTCGCAGAAGAGGATTGCGCCGTACGTCGGCAAGGAAGCGTTGATCGCCGACGACATCATCGCCAAGGCGAGCGGGCGCGTACTGAAGGACCTGCAGCAAATGACGGCGGAGATGGAAAAAACCAGACTGCCC
Organism: uncultured Streptomycetaceae bacterium; assembly: GCA_964498105.1. Classification (GTDB taxonomy): domain Bacteria; phylum Pseudomonadota; class Gammaproteobacteria; order Burkholderiales; family SG8-41; genus SG8-41. The sequence continues at coordinate 1,581 of CAZCGD010000265.1, read as the reverse complement.
GAGGATTTCCGGTAGCGGGGCATCCTAGGGATGAGGGATGAGGGATGAAGGATGAAGTAAAAAGCCGTTAGGCAGGGTTGTTGTTGCCTTTTGCCTTTTGCCTTTTGCCTTTTGCCTTTCGCCTTTCGCCTTTCGCCTTCTTCCCTACCCTCCCAGCGGTCTCTGCTCCGCAACCATCGCGTAGTACTCCCACGCCCGCTCCGCCGCCCGCGCCTCGGGGCCGGTTTGCTCGTTCGCCAGCGCGGCTTCTTCACGGGTGAAAGCGCGGATGCGCCGGCCGTCGCCCCCGGCCGCAGCCAGCATGCCGAGATTCAACTGGGCGCTTTCCTCCAGGAAACACGCCGCGACCGTCGCGGCGCGCACGTCCTTGAAGGCGGTGCTGATGCCGTGGCCCCGCATCATGACGGCGTTGTTGCCGCCGAGGCTCCGCGCCACCTGGTCCCCCAGCTCGCGCGAGCGGATGAGGCCGATGCGCTCGTACTCGGGGACATCCACGAACGCGGAACCCTGGTGGTGCACGACGCGGTGCGGCTCGCCGATTTGCGTCAGCGAGATGCACGCCGGCGGATGCGCGTGCACCACGGCACCGACGTCGGGCCGCGCCGCATAGATGCGCGCGTGGATCCAGAACTCGCTGTTGGGCACGCCGTCGCCGGACACGACCGTGCCGTCGTTATCGATCACCAGCAGGTGGTTTTCGTCGGCGAGGCCCGGGCTGCGGCGCGTGGAAATATAGAATGTGTTGGTGCCGGGTATGCGCGCGCTCACATGGCCGAACGCGTTGGACAGCCCGAAACGCTCGATGATGCGGTTGGCGAGCGCCACGTCGCGCCGCAGTGCTTCTTCATTGCTCACGATCTTCCCTCCTCCGTTGATTTCCGTGGCAGCATTCTCCCATACTCGCTGATGCGTGATGGGTGATGAGTAATGAATATGGTTCTCTTTGCCTTTTGCTTTTTGCCTTTTGCCTTTTGCCTTTTGCCTTAAAATTCCCCTCATCCCTCATCCCTCATGAAAGCCCTGGTGACCGGCTTCGAGCCATTCGGCGGCGAGACGATCAACGCGTCGCTTGAAGCAGTGCGGCGACTACCGGCGCAATGCGGCGGGATCGAAGTCGTCACCGCGGAGCTGCCGACCTCGTACGCGCGGTCGCTGGCAGCGCTGGAAGCCGCGATCATGCGGACGAAGCCGGACATCGTGCTGTGCGTCGGGCAGGCGGGAGACCGCGCGGCGCTATGCATCGAGCGCGTTGCAATCAACGTGCAGGACGCGGCCACCGCCGACAACGACGGCGCGCGGCCGGACGACGCGCCCGTCGTGCCCGGCGGCCCGGCGGCTTATCTCGCCACGCTGCCGGTACGCGCCGCCGCCGCCGCCCTGCAGGCGGAGATGCTTCCGGCGCAGCTCTCGATGAGCGCCGGCACCTTCGTCTGCAATCACGTTTTCTACGGCCTCATGCATCTTGCCGCGGCACGCGGGCATCCCTTCCGCGCCGGCTTTCTGCACGTGCCCCGCTTGCCGCAGCAGGCGCCGGACGGCAAAGCGCCGCACATGGCGCTCGACGACATCGTGCGCGGCATC
>CAZCGD010000264.1:0-7112 GCA_964498105.1 uncultured Streptomycetaceae bacterium | reverse complement strand
GCCCAGCCGAACAGGCCGGCCACCACCGCGCCGACAAGGGGAGCGAGCGGGATCGTGAGGTATAGAAGCTGCATCCGGGTCATTGCTCGACGCCAGTTTTGAGTGTTGAGTGTTGAGTGTTGAGTTTCATCGCCCAATGCGTGATCGGTAATTTGTCGTTAACTCAACACTCAAAATTCAAAACTAAACACTGCTTTTCTCAGCCTTTCAGGCTGTCGAGGTCCTCGACGTTGATCGTGTTCAGGTTGCGGAACAGCGCCACCAGGATCGCCAGGCCGATTGCCGACTCCGCCGCCGCCACCGTCAGGATGAAGAACACGAAGATCTGGCCGGAGGGGTCGTCGAGGTAGTAAGAGAACGCCACGAAATTCATGTTGACGGCGAGCAGCATCAGCTCGATCGCCATCAGCAGCACGATCATGTTCTTGCGGTTCAAGAAGATGCCGATGACCGCGATCGCGAACAGGACCGCGCCCAGCACCAGGTAATGCGACAGCGTTATCAACGAACCCCCCTTATTGGTGAGGCGTGAGGGGTGAGGAGTGAGGCGAAAACCCCGCGCCCAAGCCGCTTCACGCCTAACGCCTTACTCCTCACGTTTTTCTGACGGCATCGACACGATCCGCACCCGGTCCTCGCGGCGCACGCCGATCTGCTGTGCCGGGTCGATATACTTCGTCTCCTTGCGGCGGCGCAGCGTCAGCGCAATCGCCGAGACGATCGCCACCAGCAGGATCGCGGCGGCGATCTCGAACGGGTAGACGTACTCCGTGTAGATCAGGCGGCCCAATTCCTTGGTGTTGCTGTAGCTCGCACTAAGCGGGGGCGGCGACGGCATGTCGTAGAGACCGGCATAGCGCCCGCCCAGCACGATCACCATCTCGGCGACCAGCAGCAGCGCGACGAAGGCGCCCAGCGGGAGGTAACTCCAGAAGCCCTCGCGCAGCCGCGCCACGTTGATGTCGAGCATCATCACCACGAACAGAAACAGCACCATCACCGCGCCGACGTAGACCAGCACCAGCACGATGGCGAGGAACTCAGCCTGTAACTGCATCCAGATCGCCGCGGAGGTGCAGAACGCAAGCACCAGGTAGAGCGCCGCATGCACCGGGTTGCGCGAGGTAATCACGCCGAGCGCCGCAAACACCAGGATCGCGGAGAAAAAGTAGAAAACGAATTCGTTAAAAGTCATTAAAGATCTGGGTCCTCTTGGCGTCCTGGCGGTTCATTTATCTGTAAGCAGCGTCATCCGCGCGGTCCTTCGCGATCTCGTCTTCGTAAGCGTCGCCGATGGCCAGCAGCATCGGCTTGGTATAGATAAGGTCCCCGCGCTGCTCGCCGTGGTATTCGAGGATGCGCGTCTCGACTATGGAGTCCACCGGGCACGACTCCTCGCAGAAGCCGCAGAAAATGCACTTGGTGAGGTCGATGTCGTAGCGCGTGGTGCGGCGCGTGCCGTCGTCTCGCTGCTCGGACTCGATGGTGATGGCGAGCGCCGGGCATACCGCCTCGCACAGCTTGCAGGCGATGCAGCGTTCCTCGCCATTGGGGTAGCGACGCAGCGCGTGCAGCCCGCGGAAGCGCGGGCTCTGCGGCGTCTTCTCCTCTGGATACTGCACCGTGATCTTGCGCGCGAACAGGTGGCGGCCGGTCAGCATCATGCCATTCACCAGCTCGACGAGCAGGAAGGTGCGAAGAAAATGACGGATGCGCTCGAACACTATTTCCACCATATCCACAACGGCGTCTGCATCCAGGCGCCGAGCACCACGATGTAGAGGATGGTGAGCGGCAGGAACACCTTCCAGCCCAGCCGCATGATCTGGTCGTAGCGATAGCGCGGGAAGGTGGCGCGGAACCACAGGAAGCAGAACAGGACGAAAGCCACCTTGGCGCCGAGCCAGAAGAAGCCGTCAGCCGCGAGCCAGGGCAGTTCCACCGCGGATGCCAACGCGTCGGGCACCGGTGACAGCCAGCCGCCGAGGAACATGATCGAGGCCAGCGTCGCTATCAGGATCATGTTCGCGTACTCGGCGAGGAAGAACACCGCGAACGCCATGCCGGAGTACTCGACGTGGAAGCCGGCGACGATTTCCGACTCACCCTCGGCGACGTCGAACGGCGCCCGGTTGGTCTCCGCCACGCCAGCAATGATATAGACGAGGAAAATCGGAAACAGCGGGATCCAGAACCAGTTGAAAAGCCCCCAGCCGCCCTCCTGCATGCGCACGATCTCGCCCAGGTTCAGGCTCTGCGAGGCCATCAGCACGCACACCAGCGCGAAGCCCATCGCCAGCTCGTACGACACCATCTGCGCCGCCGAGCGCAGCGCGCCGATGAACGCGTACTTTGAATTGGAGGCCCAGCCGGCAATGATGATGCCGTAGACGCCCATCGAGGTGATCGCCATGACGTAGAGCAGCCCGGCGTCGATGTCCGCGAGCACGAGCTCCGGGCTGAACGGGATCACCGCCCACGCCGCCAGCGCCGGGGTGATCGCCATGATCGGCGCCAGCACGAACAGGAACCGGCTCGCCCCGGTCGGGACAATGATTTCCTTGACCAGGAGCTTGAGGCCGTCCGCGATCGGCTGGGCGAGCCCGCCGAGCCAGGATATGCCGAAGAACGTCACCCGGTTCGGCCCGATCCGGACCTGCATCCAGCCGATCACCTTGCGTTCGGCGAGCGTGAGATAGGCAACGCACAGCATCAGCGGCACGACAATGCAGGCGATGAGCAACAGGGTCTTGATCGTGTGGAGCACCGCGGGCGCGAACTCGTGGCCAAAGATCCAGATGACAATGGCCGCGAGGATTCCCCACAGCCAGTTGCCAAGGGTCACCAGAGGCTGGAAGACCGCGCTCACACCGCCACCTTCGCCTGCGCCGGCACGCGCTCGGCGGTAACCGTGCCGAACATGGCACCCAGCGCCGCGGTCTCGGGCCGCGCCGCCGCGAGCCGTATGCAGTCCGCCGGCAGTTTGTCGTCGATGCCAGCGGCCACCACGGCCTCGCCACCGCCCTGCCGCACGCGCAGGGCGTCGCCGTCGCGCAGCCCCAGCTTCTGGTAGAGCGCCCGGGTCATCCAGGCGACCGGGGGCGCCGCATCAGGTGTCGATTGCAGCGCCCGGGCGCGACGCGCAATTGCGTCCGCCGCGTAAATCGGTACTTCCGCGATGCGCTGAATCCCGGTCGCCGGCGGTGCAACCGCGTCTACGCGCGCATCCAGAAGATGGTTATCCAGCAGGGCGACTATGCTCCTCCCGCCTAACGCCTCCCGCCTCACGTCCTCGGCGCTGTCGTGCTCGAAACCCGGCAATCCGAGCAGGTTGCCCAGCACGCGCAGCACCTTCCACGCCGGGCGTGCCTCGCCCAACGGCCGCACCACGCCCTGGAAGCTCTGTAGCGCGCCCTCGGTGCTGACATAGGTTCCGGCGGTCTCGGTGAAGGGTGCGATCGGCAGCAGCACGTGCGCGTATTCGGTCGCCCCATGCTGGTACGGGCTCATCGCAACCACCAGTTCCGCGGCTTTCATTGCCGCAACCGCTTGTTGCGGATCGTGGGTGTCGAGTTCGGCCTCTACGCCAAGCAAGAGATACGCTTTGAGCGGCTCGTCAAGCATCTGGCGCGCATTCTTCCCCGGAGCGGTGCCCGGTATGCAGCCTGCAATAAAGCCGCCAACACTGTTGGCGGCTTCCCCCAGGAAACCAAACCGTGCGCCCGTCAAATCGGCTAGCCGCAGGCCCAGTTCGTGCAGCTGGGAGGCGGCTGGGTGATGCTGAGCGAGGTTGCCGAGGAACACGGCGACTTCCTTGCCGGATACCAGGCTCGCCGCGATGCGCTGCGCGGCGTCGGATGCGGTGACGCCACGCACGCCTTCCGGAACCGGAACCCCCTTCTGCTCCGCCGCGGACCGGACCACCTGCGCCAGCATGGCAGGCATGGCGGCAGGCGCTACCACCGCCTTGTTCGCCACTCGCATCAGCAACTCGTCGTCGAACGGGTTGATGAAGTTCAACTGGGCGATTCGCCTGGCGGCCTGCCGCAGCCGGTGCGCGATGAGCGGATGGTCCTTGCACAAGGTGCTGCCAACCACCAGGGCGCGGTCGAGTTTGCCGATGTCGGCTACCTTCATGCCGAGCCAGGGCGCGCCCGCCAGCTTGCCGGCGGCGCTGAAATCTGACTGGCGCAAGCGGAAGTCCACGTTACCCAAGGCAAACTCGCGCGCGAGTTTGCCTAACAAATAAAGTTCCTCGAGTGTTTGGTGCGGCGTAGCCAAAGCCCCGATGCTCGCGGCGCCGTGCTGGCCATGGATGCGCTGCAACTCCCTCGCAACGAAATCGAGGGCAACCTGCCACTCGACCTCCTTCCAGGTGCCGCCCTGCTTCAGCATGGGCTTGGCAAGACGCTGCTCGGAGTTGAGGCCCTCGTACGAGAAGCGGTCCCGGTCGGAAAGCCAGCACTCGTTGATCGCCTCGTTCTCGCGCGGCAGCACGCGCATGACGCGGTTCTGCTTGATCTCCACCGTCAGGTTCGAGCCCAGGCCGCAGTGCGGGCTCACCGCGGGCTTGCGCGTGAGTTCCCAGGTACGCGCGCTGTAGCGGAAGGGCTTGGAAGTGAGCGCGCCGACCGGGCACAGGTCGATGACGTTGCCGGACAGCTCGGAATCCACCGTCTTGCCGACGAAGGTGATGATCTCAGCATGCTCGCCGCGGCCAATCATGCCAAGCTCCATGACGCCCGCGATCTCCTGCCCGAAGCGCACGCAGCGCGTGCAATGGATGCAGCGCGTCATGTCGGTCGAGATCAGCGGGCCGAGATTCTTGTTGGTGACGACACGCTTCGGTTCCTCGTAGCGCGAGCCGCTGGCGCCGTAGCCCACCGCCAGGTCCTGCAGCTGGCACTCGCCGCCCTGGTCGCAAATCGGGCAGTCGAGCGGGTGGTTGATGAGCAGAAACTCCATCACGCCCTTCTGCGCGTCCACCGCCTGTTCCGAGTGCGTGTGGACCTTCATGCCCTTGATGACCGGCGTCGCGCACGCCGGCAGCGGCTTCGGCGCCTTCTCCACCTGCACCAGGCACATGCGGCAGTTGGCGGCGATCGTGAGCTTGCGGTGGTAGCAGAAGTGCGGCACGTAAATGCCCGCCTGATTGGCGGCGTCCATGATCGTCGCCCCGTCCGCGACCTCCATCAGCTTGCCATCGATTTCAATCTCGATCATGTCTCTAGTTGCGCGAGCAACTCACGAATCTCCCCTCGCCCTCAGGGAGAGGGGCGGGGGTGAGGGTGGTTGATCGCGCGCTCCTATACATAGTCGGGCACCAGGCACTTCTTGTGCTCGATGTGATGCACGAATTCGTCCCGGAAATGCTTGATGAAGCTCTTCACCGGCAGTGCCGCCGCGTCGCCCAGCGCGCAAATGGTGCGCCCCGCGATGTTGTCGGAAACGTTGATGAGCAGGTCCAGGTCTTCCATGCGCCCCTTGCCGTGCTCGATGCGGTCCACCATCCGGTAGAGCCAGCCCGTGCCTTCGCGGCAGGGCGTGCACTGGCCGCACGACTCCTCGAAATAGAAGTACGACAGCCGCAGCAGGCTGCGCACCATGCAGCGCGTCTCGTCCATGATGATGACAGCGCCTGAGCCGAGCATCGAGCCCGCCTTCGCGATCGAGTCGTAGTCCATGTCGGTCTTCATCATGACCTCGGCCGGCAGCACCGGCATCGAGGATCCCCCCGGGATGCAAGCCTTCAACTGCCGCCCGGGGCGCATGCCGCCCGCCATCTCGAGGAGCCTGGCGAACGGCGTGCCGAGCTTCACCTCGAAGTTTCCGGGGCGCGCGACATCTCCCGATACCGAGAAGATCTTGGTGCCGCCGTTATTGGGCCGGCCGAGGTTGAGGAACGCCTCGCCGCCGTTCCGGATGATCCACGGCACGGCCGCGAACGTCTCGGTGTTGTTGATCGTCGTCGGCTTGCCGTAGAGCCCGTAGCTCGCGGGAAACGGCGGCTTGAAGCGGGGCATGCCCTTCTTGCCTTCGAGCGATTCAAGAAGTCCCGTCTCCTCACCGCAGATGTAGGCGCCCCAGCCGTGATGGTTGTGGAGCTCGAAGCTGAAACCCGAGCCGAGGATATTGGCCCCGAGATAGCCAGCCGCGCGCGCCTCCGCCAGCGCTTCCTCGCAGCACTCAAAGGCCTCCCAGATCTCGCCGTGAATGTAGTTGTAGCCGACCGGGGTGCCCATCGCGTAGCCGGCGATGATCATGCCCTCGATCACGATGTGCGGGTTGTAGCGCAGGAGGTCGCGGTCCTTGAAGGTTCCCGGCTCGCCCTCGTCGGAGTTGCATACCAGATACTTCGCGCCTTGATACTGGCGCGGCATGAAACTCCACTTGAGCCCGGTTGGGAAGCCCGCGCCACCGCGCCCACGCAGCCCGGATTTCTTGACCTCGGCGATGATCTGCTCGGGCGGGATCTTCTCGGCGAGGATTTTCTTCAACGCCGCATAGCCGTCGCGCGCCTCATAATCCTTGAGGCGCCAGTTGAGGCCATCGAGGCCCGTCATGATGATCGCCTCGGGGCCGAACAGGTCGCGGGGAAATGGAGGAACCGGCAGTCCCATCATGGGAGCCCTAGCTCCTTCAGGAGCGCGTCGAGTTTGTCGGGCGTCATGGCGCAGCACATGCGCTTGTTGTTGAGCAACAGCACCGGGGCGTCCCCGCACGCGCCGAAGCATTCGCCCTGCTTCAGTGTGTACAACCCGTCCGCAGTCGTTTCGTTGAAGCCGATGCCAAGCGTCTTCTTGAGGTGCTTGGCCGCTACGTTCGCGCCCTGCAGCGCACACGGCAGGTTGGTGCAGAGCGCGATCTTGTACTTGCCGGAAGGCTTGAGGTCGTACATGGTGTAGAAGGAGGCGACCTCGTAGACCGCGATCGGCGGCATGCCGAGGTACGCCGCGACGAAGTCCATCGTTTCGGTCGAAAGCCAGCCCTTCTCGTCCTGCGCGATAGTCAGCGCCGCCATCACCGCCGACTGTCGCTGGTCCGGCGGGTACTTGGCGATGGCCGCGTCGATCCTGGCGAGCGCCTCGGGCGAGAGGACCGTGGGGAGTACT
>CAZCGD010000263.1:0-1515 GCA_964498105.1 uncultured Streptomycetaceae bacterium | reverse complement strand
CCAGTGGACGATCGTGCCATTCCGCGTGCCGCCAAAATGCGACGCCACCTGCTTGGTCCACTGATAGGGCGTGTCCATCGCATGCGCCCAGCCCACCGCGTAGTGGTTGTACGCCTCCGGCCCGCCGAACTTGTCGAGGCGCTCGAGCATGAATTCAGGCGTTTCGAGCTCGTCGAACCCATTCGCCATCAGGATCTCGCTGAAGGTGCCCTTGAGGGTCCCCTCGGCCGAGGCGCCGTTGTCGCCGAAGATGTAATACACGAGCGTGTCGTCGAGCACCTCGAGATCCGTCAGCGCATCGATGAGCCGCCCCACATGATGGTCGACGTGCTCGAGGAATCCCGCATAGATCTCCATCTGGCGGGTGAGCACCGGCTTCATCGCGGGCGTGATGGTGTCCCAGGCCGGGATCTCCTCGTGCCGCTTGGTCAGCTCGGCATTCGCCGGAATCACACCCAGCTTCTTCTGGCGGGCAAAGGTCTCCTCGCGCAGCTTGTCCCAGCCCTGATCGAACTTGCCCTTGTACTTGTCGGACCACTCCTTGGGCACTTGGTGCGGCGCGTGCGTGGCGCCGGGCGCGAAGTACATGAAGAACGGCTTGTCCGGCATCAGCGCCTTTTGCTGGCGCGTCCACTGGATCGCCTTGGTGGTCATGTCCTCGGTGAAGTGATAGCCCTCCTCCGGGGTCTTCTCCGGCTCGATTGCCGTCGTGCCCTCGACCAATGCCGGATAGTACTGGTGCGTGTCCCCGCCGATGAAGCCGTAGAAGTACTCGAATCCGCCGCCGCCGGTCGGCCACGCATCGAATGGTCCCAACGGGCTGGTCTGCCACACCGGCACCTCGTGGCACTTGCCGAACTGCGCTGTCGAGTAGCCGTTCAACTTCAGCGTCTCGGCGAGCGGCGCCTTGTCCTTGGGGCGTAGCGAGTTGTAGCCTGGCGCACCCGTGGCGAGCTCCGTGATCGAGCCGAAGCCGACGGAGTGGTGATTGCGGCCCGTGAGTAGCGCCTGCCGCGTGGGCGAGCACAGCGCGGCGGTGTGAAAGCGGCTGAATTTCAGCCCGTTCTTCGCCAACCGCTCGGCGTTCGGCGTGTGGCACGGTCCCCCGAAGGCACTGGCGGCGCCGAAACCCACGTCGTCGATCAGGATGACGAGCACATTCGGCGCGCCCTTGGGCGGCCGCAGCACCTCGATCGGCGGGTACTTCGTGTCCGGGTCCTTGGCGTCGTAGGTCGTCAACCCCACGTACTGCGGATCGGGAATCGGCAGGTTGGCCCGTGAAATCTTGTCTTGAGCACTCATGTTGTTTCTCCTTTTTTGCTTGGTTGAAAAAAATTATCACCAGTGACCGGCAACCCCGCGGTGGGGCTGCCGGTCCTGTGGTGACTACTGCCGTACCATCGCGAGCTTGAAGCGTTCCTCCGGCGAGATCAGGTGGTCGTGATCGTCCTTCTCCAGGTCGATCTGCACCCAGTTGACCTCGCCGCTGAACTCGTTGCCGCGCGGACCGTAATC
>CAZCGD010000262.1:0-10997 GCA_964498105.1 uncultured Streptomycetaceae bacterium | reverse complement strand
GATGAACAAGCCACGCGACATCCCGGAGCTGTTCTTCAACCGCGAGCTCGGTCAGCTTGCGTTCCACCGGCGCGTGCTGGCGCAGGCGGAAAACCGCGCCACGCCGCTGCTGGAGCGGTTGCGCTACCTGTGCATCGTTTCCTCCAACCTCGACGAGTTCTTCGAAATCCGAGTCTCCGGGCTGCATGCCGAGATCGAAGCCGGGTCGCCGGTCATCGGCCCCGACCGCATGCGCGCCGACCACGTCTTCGCCCAGGTAGTGAAGGGGGTGCACGAGCTGGTCGCCGCGCAGTACCACCTGCTCAACCAGGAGGTGCTGCCCGGGCTCGCGGCGGAAGGCATCCGTTTCCTGCGCCGCGCCGATTTCACTCCCGCGCAGGCGGAGTGGATCAAGGCCTATTTCCTGCGCGACGTGATGCCGGTGCTGACGCCGATCGGGCTCGACCCGTCGCACCCCTTCCCGCGCGTGCTCAACAAGAGCCTGAATTTCGCCGTCGAGCTCGAGGGCAAGGACGCGTACGGGCGCAAATCCGGCATCGCCATCGTGCAGGCGCCGCGGGTGCTGCCGCGGGTGATCAGGCTGCCGCGGGAGATCTCGGGAGTGGAGTACGACTTCATCTTTCTCTCCTCGATCCTGCACGCTCATGTCGCCGAGCTGTTCGCGGGCATGAAGGTGGTGGATTCCTACCAGTTCCGCGTGACGCGCAACAGCGAGCTGTTCGTCGACGAGGAGGAGGTGAAGGACCTGCGCACCGCGTTGCGCGGGGAACTGCCGCACCGCCAGTTCGGCGACGAGGTGCGCCTCGAAGTCGCCGACAACTGCCCGCAGCAGATCTCGGATTACCTGCTCGCGCAGTTCAATCTCAACCAGGATGACCTCTATCGCGTGGACGGTCCGGTCAATCTGGTGCGGCTGATCAACATTTCCGACCAGGTGGAGCGCCCCGATCTCAAGTTCCCGGCGTTTCGTCCCGGGCTGCTGGCGCAACTGCAGCCGCCTGGGGACATGTTCAGTGCGATGCGCGAAGGCGACATCCTGCTCTATCACCCGTTCCAGTCGTTCCAGCCGGTGATCGCTTTTCTAGAGCAGGCCGCGCGCGATCCCGCGGTGGCCGCGATCAAGATGACGGTGTACCGCACCGGCGCCGAGTCCGAGCTGATGGAAATCCTGATCGGCGCGGCCCGCATCGGCAAGGAGGTGACGGTGGTGCTGGAGCTCCTCGCGCGCTTTGACGAGGAGGCCAACATCAACTGGGCGCAGCGGCTGGAGGAGGTCGGCGCCCACGTCGTCTACGGCGTGGTCGGCCACAAGACCCACGCCAAGATGCTGATGGTGGTGCGGCGCGAGGAGGAGCGGCTGAAGCGCTACGTGCACCTCTCGACCGGCAATTACCATCCGCGCACCGCCAGGCTCTACACCGATTGGGGCCTGTTCACCGCGAACGAGGAGATCGGGGCGGACGTCAGCGACATCTTCATCCAGTTGACCGGCCTCGGGCGCGCGAGCAAGTTGAAGCACCTGTGGCAGGCGCCGTTCACCCTGCACAAGCAGATCCTGCGCGCCATACACAACGAGGCCGAGCAGGCGAAGGGCGGCGGCAAGGGCCGCATCATCGCCAAGATGAACGCGCTGCTCGAGCCCGAGGTTATCTCCGCGCTCTACGATGCCTCCAGGGCGGGGGTGGAGATCGATCTCATCGTGCGCGGGGTGTGCGCCCTCAAACCCGGCATACCCGGGGTCTCGGAGAACATCCGCGTGCGCTCCATCGTCGGGCGCTTCCTCGAGCACTCGCGCGTTTTCTTTTTCCACAACGGCGGCGCGGAAGACGTCACCCTGTCGAGCGCGGACTGGATGGACCGCAATTTTCTCCGGCGCGTGGAAATCAGCTTTCCGGTGCTCGACGCCAAGCTGAAGAAGCGCGTCATCAACGAGGGGCTCAAGCCCTACCTCGAGGATAACTGCCAGGCGTGGGAGATGGACCAGGACGGCCAGTACCACCTCAAGACGCCGGGCCGCGGCAAACCGCAGTCGGCGCAGGAATCACTGCTGGAAACGCTGGCGCGCGCCCAGCTGCCGGCGTAGGCGGGTGTTTCGCGCCGCCCGCCGTTCCAAGTTCCAAGTTCAATGTTCCAGGTTCAATGTTCCAAGTTCCAAGTTCCAAGTTCAAAGTCGGAACCCTCGAAATGCCGCCCACTCCAACCTGAAACCTGAAACCTGAAACCTGAAACCTGGAACCTGGAACCTGGAACATGGAACTGATCCTGTGGCGTCACGCCGATGCGGAAGACGCGACACCCGGAAAGTCCGATCTTGAGCGCAGCCTTACCGCCAAGGGTGAGATGCAGGCGCGGCGGGTCGCGGACTGGCTCGGAAAGCGCCTGCCCAAAGACGTGCGGATACTAGCGAGCCCGGCACGGCGCGCGCAGCAGACAGCGCGGGCCCTTGCCAAGCATTTCGAGACCAGCGGCGAGGTCGGAACTGCCGCCGAGCCCCAGTCCGTGCTGAAAGCGGCGGGCTGGCCGGATGGCGACGGCACGGTCGTTGTGGTCGGACACCAGCCGACGCTGGGCCTGGCCGCGGCGCTCGCGCTTACCGGCAAGCCCGCTGACTGGAGCGTGAAGAAAGGCGCGCTCTGGTGGCTCGAGTCGCGCGGGCGGGGCGAAGCCCAGGTGCGTGCGGTGATTGCGCCCGATATGCTATCGAGCGGGAGGCGTTAGGCGAGAGGCGGATGTATTTGGCGGGCTTCCGCCTTGCCCCTCACTCCTGACGCCTCACGGCGTTCTAGCTGGCCAGCGCCAGCTCGTTGTCGCGCTCGAGATCGTCGAGCTCGGGGATCTTCAGCTCGAAGCCGATCTTGTCCCACTCCCGGATCTCGTCGGCCAGCGCCGTGGCGGTCAGCGTGTTGCGCGCCAGCCAGGCCGAGCCCAGCGACAGGCGGATCTTCTTGCCCTGGCGTCTTGCCTGCAGCGCGGGAAGCGCAATGTCGGCCCGGCTGCGGTGGAACAGCGCGGCCAGGCGCAACGCGAGCACCATGTCCCAGTCCACGTCGCGCTCCTCGACGCCCTTGGCCACCTTGTTGAGCGAGCGGCGGTGCGCCTGCACCAGCAGCGCGAGCTTCGCCTGCTCTTCGCGCGAGAAGCCCGGCATGTCGGCATTGCCGACGATGTAGGCGGAATGCTTGTGGTAGCCGCTGAACGCCACCGATATCCCGATCTCGTGCAGTTTCGACGCCCACGTGATGTGGCGCGCGACGTCCTCGTCCGGCTCGCCGGATTCCGCTGTCAGCTTGCGGTAAAGCGTGAAAGCGAGCGCGCCGACACGCCGCGCCTGCAGGGCGTCCACGTGGTAGCGCTGCATGAACTGGGCGACGGTAACGTCGCGCATGTCCTTGTGGTGGAAGCGGCCGAGCAGATCGTAGAGCACGCCCTGGCGCATGGCGCCGTCCCCCGCTGCCATGAAATCAATGTCGAGCTCGGAGAACACAGCATTGAGGATCGCGAGGCCGCCCGGGAACACCGGCACACGGTCCGGTTTCAGTCCCGCGAGTTCCGCCTTGCCCGTGTCGCCGGCCTTGACAAGATGCGAGCGCAGGCGGTCGAGGCCGGCGGCAGTGATACCGCCGCTCTCGTCGAAGCCGTTCAGCCGCAGCACATCCGCCAGCGCCCGCACCGTGCCGGACGAGCCCACCGCGCGTTGCCATTCCCCCCGCGCAAACCGCGCCACGATTGGCTGCAGCTCGTTGCGGGCGGCGAGCTCGGCCTTCTTCATCGCGCCCTTGGTGATCCTGCCGTCCTCGAAAAAACGCAGGCTGTGGGAGACGCAGCCCATGAACAGGCTCTCCAGCCGCAGCGGCCGGTGCCCGGTGCCGATGATGAGCTCGGTGGAGCCCCCGCCAATGTCCACCACCAGGCGTTTCTCGCGCGAGGCGGGCAGGCTGTGCGAGACACCGCTGTAGATGAGCCGCGCTTCCTCACGGCCCGACACCACTTCGATAGGGAAGCCGAGCGCGGCCTGCGCGCGGCGCAGAAAGCCGGCGGCATTTTTAGCCACGCGCAGTGTATTGGTGCCAACGGCGCGCACCGCGCGCCGGTCGAGGCCGCGCAACCGCTCGCCGAAGCGCTTGAGGCAGGCCAGTGCCCGCTCCTGCGTTTCGTCGTCGATGCGCTTGTCCTGGTCCAGTCCCGCGCCCAGCCGCACCGGCTCGCGCAACGAATCGAGCGGATACACCTGGTCGCCGACGACGCGCGCCACCTGGCAGTGGAAGCTGTTGGTACCGAGATCGACGGCGGCGAGCGTTGGGAGTTCGGGCATCGGAGTTTCGCTTTTCCGCCGCCAGTCGCTAGCGGAGAAGCGTCTCCACGCCATCCGCGCTGCCGAGCAGCAGCACGTCGGCGCTGCGCCGCGCGAACAGGCCGGTCGTGACCACGCCGGTGATCTGGTTGAGGGCGCCTTCGAGTTCGACCGGGTTCAGGATGGTGAGCCCGCGCACGTCGAGGACCACGTTGCCGTTATCGGTGACGAAGTTCTGGCGCCAGTCCGGATGGCCGCCCAGCTTGCGCATCTCGCGCGCGACATAGGAGCGGGCGAGGGGGATCACTTCCACCGGCAGCGGAAACCTGCCGAGCACGTCCACCAGCTTGGTGCGGTCCGCGATGCACACGAATTTCCTGGCAACCGCGGCGACGATCTTCTCGCGCGTCAATGCGCCGCCGCCGCCCTTGATCATGGCGAGGTGGCGGGTCACCTCGTCCGCGCCGTCGACGTAGACCGGCAGTTCGTCCACGCCGTTGAGATCGAGCACCGCGATGCCGAGCTCTTTCAGCCGCTTCGCCGTCGCCTCCGAACTCGCCACCGCGCCGCGGATGCGCTGCCTGATCTTCCCCAGCTCGGCGATGAAGAAGTTGGCGGTGGACCCGCTGCCGACGCCCACCACGCAATCATCGGGAACGTAGGCGATGGCGGCCTTCGCGGCAGCCTGCTTCAATTCATCCTGGGTCATTGAAAGCCGTGAATCGTGAATGGTGAATCGTAAATCGAGAACCAATGGAAATATACACGATTTACGTTTCACGATTGACGAATCACGACCACGAAAATGGCTGAAAACCCTTATACCTGCTACGCTTAGCACCGTTTACGATTCCCGCCATGAAGAAGCCCGACTACCTCGAACGCATCCTCCGCGCGCGCGTCTACGACGTCGCCATCGAAACGCCGTTCGATTTCGCGCCCGCGCTCTCCGCGCGCACCGGCAACCGCGTGTTCCTGAAGCGCGAGGACCTGCAGCCGGTGTTTTCCTTCAAGCTGCGCGGCGCCTACAACAAGATGGTGCAGCTGTCGCCGGCGGCGCTGAAGCACGGCGTGATCACCGCCTCCGCCGGCAACCACGCGCAGGGCGTCGCGCTCGCCGCGCAGCGCCTCGCGTGCCGCGCCACCATCGTGATGCCGGTCACCACGCCCCAGATCAAGATCGCGGCGGTCAAGGCGCGCGGCGCGACCATCGTGCTGCGCGGGGACTCCTACGACGAGGCCTATGCCCATGCGCGCGCGCTGGGGAAGCGGCAGCGTCTCACGTTCGTGCATCCCTATGACGATCCGGAGGTGATCGCCGGCCAGGGCACGATAGGGGTGGAGATCCTGCGCCAGCACCCCGGGCCGATCCATGCCATTTTCGTCGCCATCGGCGGCGGCGGGCTGATCTCGGGCATTGCCGCGTACGTGAAGCGGCTGCGTCCCGAGATCAAGGTCATCGGCGTGGAACCGGAAGACGCCGACGCGATGTACCAATCGCTCAAGGCCGGCCGCCGCGTGAAGCTCGCGCACGTCGGGCTGTTCGCCGACGGCGTGGCGGTGAAGCAGGTCGGGCGCGAGACCTTCCGGCTGTGCCGCAAGTGGGTGGACGATGTGGTTCGGGTCAATACCGACGCCATTTGCGCCGCGATCAAGGACGTGTTCGAGGACACGCGCGTGGTGCTCGAACCGGCCGGGGCGCTGGCCATCGCCGGCGCCAAAGCGTGGGCCGAGCGCAGCGGCGCCCGCGGCCGGACGCTGGCGGTGGTTGCCAGCGGCGCCAATATGAACTTCGACCGCCTGCGTTTTGTCGCGGAGGAGGCCGAGCTGGGCGAGAAGCGGGAGGCGATCATGGCCGTCACCATCCCCGAGCGGCCCGGCAGCTTCCGCGAGTTCTGCTCGCAGATCGGCGCCCGCAACATCACCGAATTCAACTATCGCTACGCCGACCCGGGCAAGGCCCACGTGTTCGTCGGCGTGCAGGTACGCGACCGCAATGAGACCCGGGAGCTGGTGCGGAGGCTGCGCCGGCGCGGGCTGAAGACCCTCGACTTCAGCGATAACGAGCTGGCCAAGCTGCACATCCGGCACACGGTGGGCGGTCACGCGCCGACGGTGGACAACGAGATCCTCTACCGCTTCGAGTTTCCCGAGCGGCCGGGGGCACTGATCAAGTTCCTTACCGCCATGAGCAGCGACTGGAACATCAGCCTGTTCCACTACCGCAACCACGGCGCCGACTACGGGCGCGTGCTGGTCGGCATGCAGGTGCCGCCGCGGGACCAGCGCAAGTTCCGTGCCTTCCTCGCCAAGGTGGGCTACCCCTGCCACGACGAGACTCGCAATCCCGCCTACCAACTGTTTCTCAGCTGATCCACCATGAAATATTGCTGGTGCCTGCTGTTGCTGGCGATTCATGCGGCCGCGCCCGCGGCCGCATTGGATGACGATTTTCTCGCCGCCCGCGAAGCGTTCCAGGCGGGCAACGCCGTCCGGCTCGAGACCCATGCCCAGCGCCTTCAAGGCCACCTGCTCGAACCCTACGTCGCCTACTGGCAACTGAGCCTGACTATTGGCGAAGCTGCTCCCGAGGTAGTGCGCGCCTTTCTTACGGCCAACCGCGGCGGACCGCTCGCGTGGCAGCTGCGCGGGGAGTGGCTCAAGGCGCTCGCCCGGCGCGAGCGGTGGGAATTGTTCGACGCCGAGCTGCCTTTGCACGCCGGCGCCGACAACGAACTCGCGTGCTACGCGCTGCAATCGCGCCTGCGCGACAATCCGGAAGAAGCCCTGCGCGAGGCGCGTTCCCAGCGCCTCGTTACACGAGACCTTCCCGATAGCTGCTCGCCGGCCTTGAGCGCGCTCGCCGCGACGGGCGCGCTCACCAGCGACGATCTGTGGCTGCGTATCCGGCTTGCCCTGGAGGGCGGCCAGGTCAGCCAGGCGCGCCGCGTCGCGGAATGGCTGCCGAAGGGGGAGGCGCCCGAGCCCGGCCTGCTCGAGACCGTCGCGTCCAACCCCGCCGGATACCTGGCGCGGCGCAACTTCCGGCTGAAGACCCGCGCCGGGCGCGAGGCGGTCATGTTCGCTGCGCATCGCCTCGCTCGCACCTCGACGCAGCAGGCGGCGGACCACTGGACCAGACTCGAAGAGCGGTTCTCCGGCGAGGAGCGGGCCTATGTCTGGGGAATGATCGCCTACCTCGGCGCCATGCGTCACGATACGGAGGCGCTTGGCCGGTATGCGCGCGCCGGCGCCCTCTCCGACCTGCAGCTCGCATGGAAAGTGCGCGCCGCGTTGCGCGCCGGCAGCTGGCCGGACGTGCTGGCAGCGGTCAACGCCATGAGCGAGCGCGAAAGCGCGGTGTCGGCCTGGCGTTACTGGAAGGCGCGGGCGTTGAAGGCGCTCGACCAGCCTGAGGAGGCGGAAGCGCTGCTGCGGCCGCTGGCAGCCGAGTTCAATTTCTACGGCCAGCTCGCGCAGGAAGAGCTGGGCGGCACGGTCGCGGTGCCCGCGACCGTCTACACGCCGGCGGCGGAGGACGTGCGCGCCATGGGCCAGCACATCAGCCTGCGGCGGGCGCTCGAACTCTATCGCCTCAACCTGCGCCCGGAAGCGACGCAGGAGTGGAACTGGGCGATCCGCCGTTTCGACGACCGGCAGCTGCTGGCTGCGGCGGAAGTGGCGCGCCGCCACGAGATCTACGACCGCGCCATCGGCACGGCGGACCGCACCGTCGGGTTGCACGACTTCGGCCTGCGCTACCTCGCGCCCTATCGCGATACCTTGAAGACGCACACCAGCCAGCTCGCGCTCGACGAGGCGTGGGTCTACGGCATGATCCGGCAGGAGAGCCGCTTCATCCCGGACGCGAAGTCCAGCGCCGGGGCCAGCGGCCTCATGCAGCTCATGCCCGGCACCGCGCGCTGGGTGGCGCAGAAGATGGGGCTCAAGAACTGGCGCTGGTCGCAGGTCACCGAGCTCGACACCAACATCGGCTTCGGCACTTATTACCTCCGTCACGTGCTGGACTCGCTCGACGGCCAGCCGGTGCTGGCGTCGGCCGCCTACAACGCCGGGCCGAGCCGCGCGCGCGCCTGGCGGCCCGACGCCGCGATGGAAGGCGCCGTCTTCGCCGAGACCATACCGTTCACCGAAACGCGCCTGTACGTGAAGAACGTGATGGCGAACGCGACCTACTACGCCCACACCTTCGGCCAGCAGATCCAGTCGCTCAAGCAGCGCCTGGGGGTCATCAGCGCGCGGCGCGACCGGGAGGCGGCTGCGAAGGACCTGCCCTGATCCGGTGACGGGCGGCGGGTCACGGGTAGAATTGCGGTATGGAGATCACGACCGTCGCCGTCCTCGGCGGCTCCGGTTTCATCGGACGCCACGTTTGCCAGCGACTGGCCGCCGAGGGCTACCGGGTGCGGGTAGCGACGCGCGACCGGGAGCGCGCCAAGGATAGCCTGATACTCCTGCCGACGATGGATCTCGACGCGGTCAACGTGCACGATCCCGCGCAGCTCGCGGCGTTCCTGAGCGGCGCGGACGCGGTGGTCAACCTGGTAGGCGTGCTGCACGACGGCCGCCGCGAGCGTGGTTTCCAGGGGGCGCACGTGGAACTCGCGCGGAAGGTGGTTGCGGCATGCCGCGAGCGCGGCGTGCAGCGGCTCCTGCACATGAGCGCACTCGGCGCCAGCCACGACGGACCCAGCCGCTACCTCCGCACCAAGGGCGAGGCGGAAGCGGTGGTCAGGGAGTCGGGGCTGGCGTGGACCGTGTTTCGCCCCTCGGTCGTGTTCGGGCGCGAGGACAGTTTTCTCAACCTGTTCGCGACCCTGCTCAGGTTTGCGCCGGTGCTGGCGCTCGCCAGCCCCCGCGCGCGCTTCCAGCCGGTGTTCGTCGAGGACGTGGCGGCAGCGTTCGTGAAGGGACTCGCCGAGCCCGCGAGCCACGGGCGCAGCTACGACCTGTGCGGCCCCCGCGTCTATACGCTGCGCGAACTGGTCGAGTACGTAGGCAGGGTAACGGGCCGCCGGCGGACGATCATCGGCTTGAACGACGCGCTGTCCTACTGCCAGGCGCTCGCCATGGAGTGGCTGCCGGTCAAGCTCTTGACGCGCGACAACTACTACTCGATGAAGGTGGACAGCGTGTGCGGCTGCGAGTTTCCCTTCGGCATCGCGCCCACCGCGCTGGAAGCGGCGGCCCCGTCGTGGCTCGGCAATCGCACGCCGCGCGCGCGCTACCGGGATTTTCGGGGGCAGGCGGGCCGCAACGATGCCTAGAATGAACCGCGGAGGCGCAGAGGCGCCGAGAAGTAACAGTATTGATAGCGCAACCCGATTGACCGTCGGGCTTCCTCCGCGTCTCGGCGTCTCGGCGGTGAGATCTTGAGATGAGCGCGGATCTTGCCCTCGTCATCGGCAACAAGAACTATTCCTCATGGTCCATGCGGCCGTGGGTGCTGCTGCGCCAGGCGGACATCCCGTTCCGGGAAATCCAGTTGTGGTTCGATGAAGACGGGCGCCCGAAAGGCATCGAGCCATATTCACCGACCAGGCAGGTGCCGGTGTTGTTGGTGAATGATGAACCGGTTTGGGATTCTCTCGCGATCTGTGAGACGGTGGCGCAGTTGTTTCCCGAAAAGCGCTTGTGGCCGAGCGACACGCGGGCACAAGCGCTTGCACGCTCGGCATGCGCCGAGATGCACGCCGGCTTCCGCAGCCTGCGCAGTGCGATGCCGGTGAACATCCGCGCCTCCCTTCCGGGGAAGGGCATGAGCCCGGCGGTCGAGCGCGACATCGCCCGCATCATCGCGCTCTGGAGCGATTGCCGCAGCCGTTACGGGTCCGGCGGCGATCTGCTGTTCGGCCACTTCACCGTGGCCGATGCCTACTATGCTCCGGTCGCAATGCGGTTCATCACCTACTCGGTCTCCCTTCCGGCGGCGGCGCGCGATTACGTCGCAGCGGTACGCAAGCTGCCCGCTGTCGCCGAATGGATGGCGGCGGCGAAGCGCGAGACCGCTTTCGTTGTGGCGGACGAGCCGTACGCCGAACCGCGATGACGCACGCAGCCATGAACCGGCGGCTATGTCGCGGAGTTGGCAGTTGGCAGCCGTCAGTTGGCAGCAGCTGCAAACTGCCCACTGCAAACTGCAAACTTTTCTCATGAAGATCTACTGCGTGGGCGGTGCGGTGCGCGACGAGCTGCTGGGATTGCCGGTGAAGGACCGCGACTACGTGGTCGTCGGCGCGACACCGGAGCAGATGGTGAAGCAGGGCTACAAGCCGATCGGCCGTGATTTTCCGGTGTTCCTCCACCCGCAGACCCACGAGGAGTACGCGCTGGCGCGCACCGAGCGCAAGACCGCGCGCGGCTACCACGGCTTCGAGTTCCACGCCGCGCCGGACGTCACGCTCGAACAGGACCTGGCGCGGCGCGATCTCACCATCAACGCCATTGCCCGGGACGCGGACGGGCGCATCATCGATCCCCACCAAGGGACGGCTGATCTCAAGATCGGCGTGCTGCGCCACGTGGGCCCCGCTTTTTCGGAAGATCCGGTCCGCATCCTGCGCGTCGCGCGCTTTGCCGCCCGCTTCGGCTTCCGCATCGCGCCGGAGACGCTGAAACTGATGCGGGAAATGGCTGCTAATGGCGAGGCCGACGCGCTGGTCCCGGAGCGCGTGTGGCAGGAAGT
>CAZCGD010000261.1:0-4526 GCA_964498105.1 uncultured Streptomycetaceae bacterium | reverse complement strand
TGATGAAGCCGGGCGACGTCGTCGTCCAGCTCGGCAACTGGCA
The DNA here is from genome assembly GCA_964498105.1 of uncultured Streptomycetaceae bacterium. Taxonomy (GTDB): domain Bacteria; phylum Pseudomonadota; class Gammaproteobacteria; order Burkholderiales; family SG8-41; genus SG8-41. The sequence continues at coordinate 4,483 of CAZCGD010000261.1, read as the reverse complement.
CGGCTGGACCAATCCCCGCGAAGGCAGTCTGATGGCGTTCGTGATGATGGGAGCCAGGTTTGATGAGGCGTGACATGGTGCGGCGTGACGTGATGCGGCGTGACATGGTGAGGCGTGACAGGTGAAGCGTGAAAGATGAGAAGCCAAAGCCGGTTAGAAGGATAGTCACCGTCGACGGCGAGGACGGAGGCTCGAAGGCGATTGCGGACGGGCCGGTAGCCGACGTGCGGACCGACCCGGCGCGGCCGGGGTTTTCTTCGTCGCGCATCTGGGTGACCGACCGGACGCCCGCCCGGATCAAGGGGGTGAGCGAGACACTGCACCTGCCGCACACCCTCGAGCCGCCGCGTGGGGGCTCGGTGTGCTGCATCGTCACTGTCCCCCCGGATGCGTCCTGGAGGGGCCGGATCGGCGCGAAAGAAGTGCGGGAATACTTCGAGGCCGCCGGATCTCCAGCCACATCGACGGGGTCCGCGAAAGCGCCGCATCCTTACATGCAGAAGGCGCGGACGCTCGATTTCTGCCTGGTGCTGGAGGGCGAGATCACGCTCGTCCTCGACCAGCAGGAAGTGCGGCTTGCTGCGGGCGACACGGTGGTGCAGCGTGGCACCAGCCACGCTTGGAGCAACCGCGCGAGCCGCCCCTGCAAGATCGCGATCTCGTCGCATGACGCGCTGCAGTAACAGGACGTAAAGACAAATTCTTGATTTTTAGAGGGTTGGTTCTATGCTGACAAAAGCGGGTTACGAGATCGCGCGCCTGAAGGAGATCCCCTGGGAGGATCGGGTAAACATCGACAACTGGCCCAGCCGCGCGGGCATGTACTGGGACGACCGCGACAACGCGCTCTGCATGCGCCTGATCGACTACCCGTTCGGCTCCATCGAACCGCGGCACGTGCACGCCGGCTCGCACGCGACCACGGTGTTGAAGGGGCGCGCCATCGTGGACGGGCTGACGCTGGGGCCGCTCGACGTGATCCTCGGGCCCAGCAACGAGCCGCACGGCCCGCTCGACTACCCCGACGGCTGCAAGCTGCTCAGCGTCTTCCACGGCAGTTACTACCACAGTGAAGTGCAGCAGTTGTCCACCGAGAAGCACTACCGGCTGATCCAGTCCGCCGGGATCCCGTGGCAGGACGGCGGCAGCGCCGGTTGCCAGGAGAAGATCCTGGTGGACCGCGGCGTCGGCCGGCTGGTGCTGAAGGTGTTGCGCCTGGCGCCCGGCTCGCAGCTCCCGCCGCGGGCATATCCTTCGATGAGAGCGGCGCTGGTGGTCGAGGGCCAGGTCACGGTCGGCGGCGAAACACTCGGCCCGTGGGATTTTCTCCGCGTGACGGACGGTTCCGGTCACGGCGCGATCGGCGCCGCGGGCGGCGCGACGCTGCTCGCAATTACTTTGCGCTGAACCCGGCGCTCCCGGCCGCAAATACCTTATTTCAGCCGCCGATGAACGCCGATGAACGCCGATGAAGAAAGAACAACAATTGAACCGCCAAGGCCGCCAAGCACGCCAAGAAATCTAGATTAAAATCCAAGAACTCGGTGAGGTGCCGATTTGCATTGGTATTATCGGCGTCTATCGGCGTTCATCGGCGGCTAAATGCCGTCACGCCTTCCTGAACAGCACGATGCGGTTCGAGTTGGTGCCGAGGCTGTTGTTTCTGACGCCCCAGATGTTGGCGGTCTTGGTGAAGCGCTGGGAGTTGATCAGGATCGCGCTGCACTCGAAGCCGGCGTCGACGCCGAGCGGGGCGACGATTTCCTCCAGCTTCACCGTGCCGCGCCGTACCTCGCCGACCTCGAACGCGAGCCAGCCGCCCAGCCGGGTAACGCGGTAGAGCTCGGCAAAAACGGCAGCCATCTCGGCAGACCAGTTCTCGACCGTCTTGCTCATGGTGATGCGCGCGCTGATAGCTTCGGCATCGAGCCCGTTGAACCAGCAGCGCAGCCAGTTGTCCTGCGCGTACTGCACGACGTCGAGAAACGGGGGCGAGGTGACGGTGAGCTGGACCGTATTCGAGGAGATTTCGGGCGTGGCCGCGGCCGTGCACACCAGGTAGCGCGCCGTCTCCGCCGCCGCACGCAGCCGCCAGCGCTCGGCGGCGCTGAGCTGTCCCTGGAGTTGCATGGATTTCTTGAGTATCAGGGCACGGATGTCGCGGTACTCCGGCTCCTGCCTGAGCTTGGAATTGATGCGGACCTGGTCGTCCGCGGAGACCGCCTGGTTGGGCGGCAATGTGTAAACCGAGAAGAAACCGGGGGAATGACCCGTCAGCCGGTTGGTCGCCACCATGCGTATCCAGCGGTCCACGCTGTCCTCGGCGCCGGCGATCCAGCGGCGGAACAGGTATTCGCGCAGGCCCAGGATCTCGAACTCGGTGTCGGGATGGAAGAACATCGAAAGATCGAGGCCGCTCGGCAGCCGCGCCGCAAATCTCAACGATCTGAGTCGTCCATCGATTTCCGCCACGCTCGGGAGTTCCAGCCGCGGCCTGGACAGTATCCCCGACAACGGGCTGACGTCGTTGACGATGACGTTGCGCCCGCGGAGCGCGGCTTCGATGGCGGTGGTGCCGCGGCCGCTGAAGGGGTCGTAGACGAGATCGCCGGCGCGCGTCAGCTGCTGAATGAAGTACGCCGGCAGTTGCGGCTTGAAGCACGCGCGGTACGAGACCTCGTGGATCGAGTTCGCCTGCCGCTGGCGGCTGGTCCACAGCTCCTGCTCGTAGACCGGAACGGAAAGATCGTCGGTGATCCGTAATTCCGCTGGCGCGCGGCGCGAGGGCGCCAGGCGCCCGGCATCGGACAAGCTGCTGAGAGCTGCAGGTAACGCGACCGCTGTCATGGCATCCTCCGGGATGTATGAGTACGGCTGCGGATGGTACGCGCCTTCGTACAAAAGTACAAGCCCCCAGCGGTTCGTGCCGGCACGAACCGCTGAATTAGAACTTCATCAACGGGGGTGGAGGAAAGTCCTTGCTACGGCTGCTCGTTCCGTTACAGCCTGCCGCCGAGGCATCTATTCAATGCGCCGCGTGGGACATCTACGGCGGCTCGGTCAATCCCGATACGGCAGGCTGTCGTCGAGCGCTTCGATCCAGTGACGGACCGGAAGCGCCGTGGCGCCCTGGAGGTGGGCCTGGCAGCCGATGTTGGCGGTAAGGATGGCGGAGGGCATGCCGCCGGTGAGGGCGGCGATCTTGTTATCGCGCAGCCGCAGCGACAATTCCGGCTGCAGGATGGAGTAGGTGCCGGCCGACCCGCAGCATAGATGTGCCTCCGGCACATCGGTCAGCGAATAGCCTAGCGAAGTCAGCAATGACTCCACTTTTCCATTCAGCTTCAGCCCGTGCTGCAACGAGCAGGGCGAGTGAAACGCGACTCGCAGCTTTTCCGCCTCTCGCCTCTCGCCTCTCGCCTCTCGGAGCCGGGGACCCTCGGCGCTGATGACTTCGCTGATGTCTTTCGTCATTTCAGACACGCGTTTCGCTTTGGCGGCGTAGGCGGGGTCGTGGCGGAGCAGGTGGCCGTATTCCCTCACCGTTACGCCGCAACCGCTGGCGGTGATCACGATCGCTTCCGCGCCTTGCTCGATGTACGGCCACCAGGCATCGATATTGCGCCGCATGTAACCGAGCGCGTCTTTCTGCTCGCTGAGATGAAATGAAACCGCGCCGCAGCAGCCGGCACCCGCCGCGCGCACCAGCGATATGCCGAGCCGGTCTAGCACGCGAGCCGCAGCGGCATTGGTAGCGGGCGACAGGCTCGGCTGGGCGCAGCCTTCCAGCACCAGCATCCGGCGCGCCCGGGTGGTCGTGGGCCACGGCTTGGCCGGCACGGGCGCCGCCGGCACCTTGCTCTTGAGTGCGGCAGGCAGGAGCGGACGCGCGAGTTGTCCCAGCCTGAGCAGGGGGGTGAACAGGGCAGGATTGGGGATCACCGTGTTCAACGCCTGGCGCCAGGCTGATTCGATGGGACCCCGCGCCACGCGCTCTTCGACCAGGTGACGCCCGATATCCACCAAGCGTCCGTACTGCACGCCCGTCGGGCACGTGGTCTCGCACGCGCGGCAGGTGAGGCAGCGGTCGAGGTGCAGCTGCGTCTTCGCTGTCGGGGTAGCCCCCTCGAGCACCTGCTTGATGAGGTAGATGCGGCCGCGCGGGCCGTCGAGCTCGTCGCTCAACAGCTGGTAGGTCGGGCAGGTCGCGGTGCACATGCCGCAATGCGTGCACTTGCGGAGGATCGAGTCGGCCTCCTTCCCCTCGGGCGTGTCGCGGATGAAATCAGCGAGGTTGGTTTGCATTTAGGTCCGTGAGGCGTCAGGCGTTAGGCGGGAGGCGGGGAAACGGGTTCTCGTTCGCCGCGCTGCTCTTGTCGCCTCACTCCTCACTCCTAACTCCTCACGCATTTTAGAAATCCGGGTAAAGGCGGCCAGGATTCAAAACGCCGGCCGGGTCGAACGCCTGCTTCAGGTTGCGGTG
>CAZCGD010000260.1:0-1699 GCA_964498105.1 uncultured Streptomycetaceae bacterium | reverse complement strand
GCGCATCGTCGCGCTGCCGCTCTCAACCGATGTGAACGACATGATGTCGATGAAATATGGCAGCCCGCCGCGCGCCATGCTGACGACTTTCGAGGAACACCTCGAACGGGTGACGAAACACGAGCGCGGTCCGGTTATCATCGATGCCACGGTGCATGCGCACATCTTCGGACGCCCGCACGGCGCTCACTATTACGAGCGCATCATGGAGATCGCGGTGCGCACGCCGGAAGTATGGGTAGCGACGCGGAGAGACATTGCGGTCCACGTACTGGCGAAAAAATAGAGCGATTCTCAAAAAACTAAAACCCGAATAGACAGGATTAACAGGAATGAAAGCTGGGATAGCGGGATTGGTATTGGCATTTGGATGCACGGTCGGTTCGCTGACGTGGGCGCAGACGAAAGACTTTCCGGTACGGCCGGTGCGGCTGGTCGTGCCGGTGCCGCCAGGAGGGAGCCTGGATGTCATGGCGCGCATCGTGAGCCCCAAGTGGGGCGAGCTGCTGGGCCAGAACGTCATCGTTGACTACCGGCCCGGCGCGAATACGATCGTCGGCAGCGAAAACGTTGCCCGCGCTCCGGCCGACGGCTACACGTTGCTCATCAATACGCTGCCATTCGTCGTGAATCCCTCGCTCTATCCGAAAATGCCGTTCGATACCGAGCGCGATTTCGCGCCGGTATCGCTGCTGGGGGCGTCGCCGTTCGTGCTGGTGGCGCACCCCTCGCTGCCGGTGAAATCGGTAAAGGAACTGGTTGCGCTCGCCAAGGCGCATCCGGGCAAGCTCAACTACGCCTCGGCCGGCAACGGCAGCAACCTGCACGTCGCGGCGGAACTCTTCAAGAACCTCACGGGTACTAATATCGTGCACGTGCCGTATGGCGGCGGGGGTCCGGCGCTGATCGCGATCCTGAACGGCGAGGCGGGGATCAGCTTTCTCTCGCTGGTGGCCACGACCGGACATATCGCATCGGGACGCATGCGCGCGCTCGGTATAACGACCGCTAAGCGATCCAAGGTCACGCCGCAGCTTCTCACCATCGCCGAACAGGGGGTGGCCGGCTACGATTTCAGCGCCTGGTTCGGCATCTACGCGCCCGTGGCAACGCCGGCGCCCGTCATCAAGACGCTCAACGATGCAATTACCCGCGCAGTGCGTGATCCGGGTTTGGCGGAGCGTTTCGACAGGGAGGGGGCCGAGATCGTGGGTGGCTCCCCAGCCGTGCTCGCCGCGCACGTCAAGGCCGAACTGGCGCTGTGGGCCAAAGTGGTGAAATCGGCAGGCTTGCGCATTGACTAATCCTGCAGACGTCAAGGCGCCAGGAAAAGCTGAGACACGAAGGACACGAAGGACACGAAGGAACAACGAATCAGAAATTGAACCGCCAAGGCCTGTCCTGGGCATGTCGAAGGGACGCCAAGGCGCCAAGGAAGACAGGAAAATGATCGAACCGCCAAGCGCGCCAAGGCCGCCAAGCGAAACAGTATGAACATTCGCATGTATTCAGGTGCGCTGATCCTCGCGCTATGGCTGGCCGCGGCTGCGGGCGCGGCTCACGCCCAGGGCGGCTGGCGTCCCGAGAAGGCGGTGGAGATCATCGTGCCGACAGCGGCAGGGGGAATCAACGACCAGATCACGCGGCTGATGCAGAAAGTCCTGCAGGAACAGAAGTTGCTGGCCGTTCCTGCGGTAAT
>CAZCGD010000259.1:0-1900 GCA_964498105.1 uncultured Streptomycetaceae bacterium | reverse complement strand
TGGCCGGCCCTGGTGCCAGATGAAGTCGAAGAACTCGGCGCCGGCGACGCTGTGCAGCATCTGCGGCGGCAGATCGCCGATGATGAGCGCGGTGCCCATGAAGTTCGCGCCGAACCCGATCATCAGGATCACCGGCACCGGTTTTAACTTGAGCGCCTTCGCGAGCGGCAGCGCCACCGGCGCCATCATGAGGATGGTCACCACGTTGTCCACGAACATCGAGATGAAGCCCGACAAGAACGTGAGAATGATGACCAGCAGGCCCGGCCGGCCGCCGGAGAGCTTCAACGCCTGGATCGAGAGCCAGCTCGGCACGCCGGACTTGCCGAAATAGCCGGCGATGATCCAGATGCCGACCAGTATCGCCATCACGTTCCAGTCCACGGCCTTGAACGCATCGGTCTCGGTCATGATGCCGATCCAGCACATGACCGCGACGCCGATCAGCGCAGCGAGCGTGCTGTCGACAACATTGGTGATGACCGCGAGGATCGTGAGGCCAAATATGATCAGCGTCAGCCATTGCATCGGTTCCATGATGTTTCCTCTTGGAGTGGAATAGTTGTCGGGTCAGCGCTGCAACGCATTGGCCGGCTGCTGCGCCGCCGGCGGGGCGAGCGGCGGGTCGCCGCGCTTCGGCATCGGCTGCCAGCCGAGCACCGCGAGCAGAACAAAAAAGCCGATGACGTAAGCCACCGTGACGTGCCAGCCGTGATACAGCCAGCGGCCCACGTTCTTCGCCTCCGGATACATGTTGGAGAGCGCGACGCCGGCGGACGAGCCGAACCAGATCATCGAACCGCCGAAGCCTACCGTGTAGGCGAGCATGCCCCAGTCGTAGCCGCTCTGCTTCAGGGCGAGGGCGGTGAGCGGGATGTTGTCGAACACCGCCGATATGAAGCCGAGACCGAATGCGGTCTGCCAGGACGCGGTCGGCAGTTTTTCCACCGGCATCATCGAAGCACAGGTCACCAGCGAGAGGAGGAAGAGGGTGCCCTTGGTGGCCTCGGGCAACAGGCTCCACTCCGGCTTGCGCCGCGGCGTCGAAATAAGGATCGCCAGCACGACGCCAACGCCGATGAAGGGAAAACGGTCGGCGATGTCGGTATGCAGAACGTTCACATAGACGTTCACCGCAATCGCCGTAATCAGAATGAACGCCACAATGCCGACGCGCGCCCAGTCCACCTGCGCACTGCCCGGTTCGTACGGCATGAGCGGGGAGTGCTTGTGCTGCTGCAGGGCGGCGGGAATGCCGCACAACACCAGCGCGACCGAGGCCGCGACATAGGCATGCAGCACGGCGACCGGACTCACGCCATCTATCCACATCATGGTGGTAGTGGTGTCGCCCACCACGCTGCCCGAGCCGCCGGCGTTGGACGCGGCGACGATCGCCGCGAGATAGCCCATATGCACCTTGCCGCGGAACACCGTGTGCGCCATCGCCCCGCCGATCAGCGCCGCGGCGATGTTGTCGAGGAAGGAGGACAGCACGAACACCATCGCGAGCAGCACGAACGCGCCCTTCCACCCGGCCGGCAGGTACTTCGGCAGCACCGCCGGCACTTTGCTGTCCTCGAAATGCTTCGACAGCAGCGCGAATCCCAGCAGCAGGAACAGCAGGTTGGTGAGGATGACCCACTCGTGCTGCAGGTGCCCGATGAGGCCCGGGATGCCGGGGCCGGCTTTGAAGCCGGTGAACGCGAGCTTGTAGATCGTGATCGTCGCCAGCCCGATCAGCGCCACCCGCAGCGTGTGGTGGTGGAACAGCGCGACGCCGAGCAGCGTCAGTGCAAACAGGATGAAATCGACCGGGATCCCGAGCACCGCGGGCGGCTCGCTGGCGGCCGCAGCGAGGGCGGGAGAGGCGGCCAGCCATGACGCAGCAGCGACGACT
>CAZCGD010000258.1:0-9100 GCA_964498105.1 uncultured Streptomycetaceae bacterium | reverse complement strand
GCACGTCGCGCTCGGTGTAACCCTCGGCGCGGGCCCTGGTGCGGATGCGATCGGCGGCTTCGAGCGCGAGGAGCGTTTCGTCGCCGTAAACGGCGTAGAGGGATTTCAGTTCCCGGGTGAGATGCTGCTGCAGCTGCTCGGATGTAATTCGCATCTATGGTGAATAGTGAATAGTGAATCGTGAATCGTCAACCCGTCCTTACCGCCCCGGCCCACGATTTACCATTTACCATTTACCATTTACGGCTTTCAGGATTGAAGCTTGGCCGACTGCAGCCGCCGCACCAGTTGCCGCACCGCGTCGCTGCGCATGTCGCGGTAGAGCTGCGCTTCCTCCGACTCCTTGGCCAGCGCCTGGTCGTCACTGTAGGAAAAGTCGCGCTGCTGCACGATCTCGCTCGCCGGGATGTGCTCGCGGTTCTTGCTGTCGGTGAGCCGAAACGAAACGCGGTAGCGCAGCAGGTACTCGCTCACCCGCCCGCCGCCGGACAGCGACAGGATCTGCTTTTCCTGCGCCTCGTTCAGGATCTGCAGCAGGACCTCCGCCTGCTCCGACGCGTTGGTGAGGCGGGTGGAGCTGCCTGCCTGCACCGCCCGCCGCACCTGGGTGGCGAACTGGGACGTCGGCGGGGCCTGGACGAAGATCGAGTTGAAGGGCAGCTGGGCGGCGCCGCGGGGCTGGAAGCCGCACCCGGCGAGCAGGAAAACGCTCGCCGCAAGGCAGAAGGCAAAAGGAGAAAGGTAAAAGGAAAAACGCCGGCCCATACCCCGCGAAGCGCGTGAGTCCGCCATTCTTGCCTTTTGCCTTTTGCCTTTTGCCTTCATGCGCCGCTCAGACTACCAGATTGACCAGCCGTCCCGGCACCACCACGACTTTCTTGATGGCCTGGCCGCCGACGTATTTCTGAACCGCCGGGTCGGCGAGCACGAGGTTTTCGATCGCCGTGCGGTCGGCGTCGCGCGGCACGCGCACGTCGCCGCGTTTCTTGCCGTTCACCTGCACCACCAGCTCGATTTCGTCCTCGATCAGGGCCGCGGGATCGTGCTCCGGCCAGGCTGCCGCCAGGATGTCTTCGCCGTACTTCAGTTCGCGCCACAGGCAGTGCGAGACGTGCGGCGTGATGGGAGACAGCAGCCTGAGCAGTATGCTCAACCCCTCGTGCAGCACGGCGTTGCGCGTCGGGCCGGTCTCGGGCGCGCGCTCGAGGGCGTTCAGTATCTTCATCGCTGCGGAAGCCACGGTATTGAACTGGTGGCGCCCGAGGTCGTAGTTAGCCTGCTTCAGCACCACGTGTACTTCGCGCCGCGTGGTGGCGAGCCCCGCCGGCAGCGCCGCACCGCGCGGGCCGGAAGATGTCGTGGCGGTCTTGCCGAACTCCCAGGCAAAGGCCCACAGCCGCCGCAGAAAGCGCGCCGCACCTTCCACGCCGGCGTCGCTCCACACCAGCGTGTCCTCCGGAGGCGCAGCGAACATCGTAAAGAAGCGGGCTATGTCGGCGCCGTAATGGTCGATCAGCTCCTGCGGGTCGACGCCGTTATTCTTGGACTTCGACATGGTGCCCATGCCGCCGGACTCGACCGGCTGGCCGTCGCTCTTCAGGACCGTGGTGCCGCCGGCGCGCGCCTCGACCTCTGCCGGGTTGTAGTAGGCGATGCGTCCGCTGCCGCCTTTTCGGAAGTAGATCTCGTTCAGCACCATGCCCTGCGTCAGCAGGTTAGCGAACGGCTCGTCGAGCCTCACCAGCCCGAGGCCGCGCATCACCTTGGTCCAGAAGCGCGAGTACAGCAGGTGCAGGATGGCGTGCTCGATGCCACCGATGTACTGGTCTACCGGCAGCCAGTAATTCACGCGCTCGTCCACCATCGCCTTCTGGTTGTCGGCGCAGGCGTAGCGGAGGTATTACCAGGACGAATCGACGAACGTGTCCATGGTGTCGGTTTCGCGCCGCGCGGGCTTGCCGCATTTCGGGCACTTGCAGTTGACGAATTCGGCGCGCTTCGCGAGCGGGTTGCCGGTGCCGTCCGGCACGCAGTCCTCGGGCAGCACCACCGGCAACTGGTCGTCCGGCACCGGCACGTCGCCGCAGCCGGCGCAGTGGATGATGGGAATCGGCGTGCCCCAATAGCGCTGGCGTGAGATGCCCCAATCGCGCAACCGCCACAACACCTGCTTCTCGCCCAGCGCCTTCGCCTTGAGGTCGGCTGCGATCGCGTCGACCGCCTGGTAATAGCCGAGGCCGTCGTATTTTCCGGAGTTGAAACACGCGCCGTACTCCGTGTACGCCTGTTTTAGCGGGATCTCGAGCGCGCCGTCGTTGGGCTTGATCACCGCCTGGACGGGCAATTTGTATTGCGTCGCGAACTCGAAGTCGCGCTGGTCGTGCCCCGGCACGCCCATGACGGCGCCTTCGCCGTAGGTCATCAGCACGTAGTTGCCCACCCACACCGGCACCGCATTCCCTGTGAGTGGGTGCGTGACGTTGAGCCCGGTCGGCATACCCTGCTTTTCCATCGTGGCGAAGTCAGCTTCCATTACGCTGCCGCGCTTGCATTCCTCGATGAAAGCGGCGAGCTTCGGGTTGTCTCTTGCGGCATGCGTCGCCAGCGGATGCTCCGCGGCGACCGCGACGAACGTGACGCCCAGGATGGTATCGGCACGAGTGGTGAACACCCACAGTTTTTCATTCCTGCCGTGCAGTTCATAGGGAAAAGCAAAGCGCACGCCTTTGCTTTTCCCTATCCAGTTGGCCTGCATCGTCTTCACGCGTTCCGGCCAGCCCGGGAGCGTGTCGAGCGCGGTGAGCAGCTCGTCTGCGTGCCGCGTAATGGCGAGGTAGTAGCCGGGGATCTCGCGTTTCTCGACGACGGCGCCGGTGCGCCAGCCGCGCCCGTCGATCACCTGCTCGTTGGCGAGCACCGTCTGGTCCACCGGATCCCAGTTTACGACCTGGGTTTTCTTGTAGGCGATGCCCTTTTCCAGCATGCGCAGGAACAACCACTGGTTCCAGCGGTAGTAGTCGGGCCGGCAAGTGGCGAGCTCGCGCGACCAGTCGATGGCGAAGCCTAACGACTGCAGCTGCTTTTTCATGTAGGCGATGTTGTCGACCGTCCACTTCGCCGGCGGCACGCCGTTCGCCATCGCCGCGTTCTCGGCAGGCAGCCCGAACGCGTCCCACCCCATCGGCTGCAGCACGTTGTAGCCTTTCATCCGCTGGTGGCGGGCGAGCACGTCGCCAATGGTGTAGTTGCGCACGTGCCCCATGTGCAGCTTGCCGGACGGGTAGGGAAACATCGAGAGGCAGTAGTACTTGGGCTTGCCCGGCGCCTCGACCGCGCGGAACGCGCCGACGCGCTCCCAGTGCTGCTGGGCGTCGCGCTCGATCACCTGGGGATTGTATTTCTGCTGCATGGAAACGCGAGAATAAAGTCGCAATTATAGCTGCATCCGGCGCTTATACTGGGCCGTACCAGAGAGCGTCCGGCACATCAGAGGGAGCAGAAAATCATGCGATACAGACTGGGCTTGATGGCGTTGCTCGCGCTCAACGCCGTGCCCGCATTGGCGCAGACCATCGTCGTCGAAGGCGTGCTGAGCCCGGCATGGGTGGAGCGCGGCGGCAGGCTCGCCCCGCTCGCGGTCGGCATGCAACTCGGCGATCGCGACCGGATCCGCACCGGGCCCGGCGCGCGCGCGCTGCTGCGCCTGGCGGAGGGCAGCGCGGTGAAGCTGGGCGAGAACGCGATGCTGGAGCTGGACGGCGTCGCCGACAGGCGGGACGCGGGAGTGGAAAGGCTGTTCACGGCGTCGCTCGACGTTGTGCGCGGGGCGTTCCGCTTCACCACCGGCATCTTCGGCAAGCATGCGGCGGGGCGCGAGGTGAAGATCCGGGTCAGCACCGTCACAGCCGGCATTCGTGGCACCGATTTGTGGGGCAAGTCGGCGGACGACCGCGACATCGTGTGCCTGATTGAGGGCCGCATCGGAGTCGAGCACGGGGGGCAGAGCTTCGAGATGGCGGAGCCGCTGTCGTTCTTCATCGCGCCGCGCAAAGAGAAGCCGCTGCCGGTAGCGCCGGTGGACCGGAAGCAGCTCGAACTATGGGCGGCCGAGACCGAAATCGAGGGCGGCAGCGGCGGCGTGCGCCGCGGCGGCCGCCACCAGGTGGATGCCAGCGTCTCGTCCGACCAGAAAACCGCGCTGGCCGCCTACGACACGCTCCACGCCGCGGGTTATCCCGCGGCGATGCGCTCGGCGCGGAAACAGGATGGCGGCGTGGAATACCGGGTGCGAGTGCAGAACTTCGCGACGCTGAAAGACGCGGCGGCGGCCGTCGAGAAGCTGAAAGCGCTCGGATTCGCGCAAGCGGCCGTGGCCAGATAGGAAAACCGCAGAACTGCCGCCGTTCTTCTGTTGCCGGAAAATCCGCGGACGTGCGCGTCTGTTGCGTGCTGGGCCCGTCCGAGATGGGCGGGTCACGGCATTGTTTGTACTCTATAATCGGCGCGATTCCACGTCGAAGTTCATCGCGCGGATTCTCATCGCGCCGATTATGTCCCCCGATTTTCTCTCCGGCCTCAACGAACCTCAGCTCGAAGCGGTCACGCTGCCGAACCAGTCGGCGCTGATCCTCGCCGGCGCCGGCAGCGGCAAGACGCGCGTGCTCACCACCCGCGTCGCCTGGCTGATCCAGACCGGCCAGGTGAGCCCACACGGGCTGATCGCGGTGACCTTCACCAACAAGGCGGCGAAGGAGATGCTGACGCGCATCTCGGCGATGCTGCCGATCAACACCCGCGGCATGTGGGTCGGCACCTTCCACGGCCTGTGCAACCGCATGCTGCGCGCGCACCACCGCGAGGCGGGCCTGCCGCAGTTGTTCCAGATCCTCGACACCCAGGACCAGCTCTCGCTCGTCAAGCGGCTGCTGAAGGGCCTCAACGTCGACGAGGAGCGCTTTCCGCCGCGCCAGGTGCAGTGGTTCATCGCCGGGGCCAAGGAGCAGGGGCTGCGCGCGGCGCAGGTCGAGATGCACGATGAGTTCACGCGGCGCATGCGGGACCTCTACGCCGCCTACGACGAGCAGTGCAACCGGGAAGGCGTGGTGGATTTCGCGGAGCTGCTGCTGCGGTCCTACGAGCTGCTATCCGCCCACCCCGCGCTGCGCGAGCATTATTGCGCGCGCTTTCGCCACGTGCTGGTGGACGAGTTCCAGGACACCAACCGCCTGCAATACCGGTGGCTTAAGCTACTCGCGAGCGGTGGCGGCAATGCGATCTTCGCTGTTGGAGACGATGACCAGAACATATATAGCTTTCGAGGCGCTACTTTGGCCAACATGCAGGAGCTGCAGAAGGATTTTGCGATCGAGCGCGTGATCAAGCTCGAGCAGAATTACCGCTCGCACGGCCACATCCTCGACGCCGCCAACGCGTTGATCGGCCACAACCGCCGGCGGCTCGGCAAGAACCTGTGGACCGCGGAGGCGAAGGGCGAGCCGCTGCGGGTATTCGAGGCGCCGACCGACCTCGACGAGGCGGCGTTCATCGTCGAGGAAGTGCGGGCGCTGCGGGCGGAGGGGGCGGCGCTCGCCCATATCGCCGTGCTCTACCGCTCGAACGCGCAGTCGCGGGTCCTCGAGCACGCGCTGTTCAGCGCCGGCGTGCCGTACCGGGTGTACGGCGGGCTGCGCTTCTTCGAGCGCCAGGAAGTAAAGCACGCGCTCGCGTATCTGCGGCTCGTTGCCAGCTCCGCCGACGACGGAGCGCTGACCCGCGTCATCAATTTTCCCGCGCGCGGCATCGGCGCCCGCTCGCTCGAGCAACTCGCCGAGACCGCCAAGGAGCGCGGCGTCAGCCTGTGGGCGGCGGCGCTGCTCAAGGCGGAAGGCGGAAGGCGGAAGGCGGAAGGAACACCCGGCGAAGCCAGTAACTCAACACTCAACACTCAACACTCATCCCTCGGGAAGGGTATTCCCGCCTTCGTCGCCCTCATCGAGCAGATGCGGGAGGCGACCATTAACCTGCCCTTGCCCGAAGTGATCGAGCACGTCATCGAGGTGAGCGGGTTGAAGGCGCACTACCAGGCGGAGAAGGAGGGCGCCGACCGGCTGGAGAACCTGGCAGAGCTGATCAATGCCGCGACCGCTTTCGTCGCCGAGCGCGACGTGCAGCCGGCGGGCGCGGCCGCGGGCCTGGACGAGCCGGACGAACTGACCGCGTTCCTCGCCCATGCCGCGCTGGAGGCGGGCGATCACCAGGCGGATGCCGGCGCGGATGCGTTGCAGCTCATGACCGTGCACTCGGCCAAGGGCCTGGAGTTCCACAGCGTGTTCGTGAGCGGGCTGGAGGAGGGCCTGTTCCCGCACGAGAACAGCCTGACCGAGGCCGACGGCATCGAGGAGGAGCGGCGGCTGATGTACGTGGCGTTGACGCGCGCGCGCCGCCGTCTCTATCTATCCTACACGCAGAGCCGGATGCTCCACGGCCAGACGCGCTACGGCATCGCCTCGCGCTTCTTCCATGAAATTCCCGAGCCGTTGATGCGCCGCATCAACCGCCGTTCCAAGTTCCAGGTTCCAAGTTCCAGGTTCCAGGTTCCGGGTTCAACGTCCAAGGCTGAAGAACCAGGGACTTCAACTTTGAACCTGGAACCTGGAACGTTGAACGCGCAGCACGCAACGGCGTGGCGCGTTGGGCAAGGCGTGGTACACGCCACCTTCGGCGCCGGCGTCATCGTCGGCGCCGAAGGGCGCGGCGCGGAAGCCCGCGTGCAGGTGAACTTCGGAAAGAGCGGCCTGAAGTGGCTGATGCTGGAGTACGCCAAGCTGCTCCCCGCCTGATCGCCGCTTCCATGTTCCAAGTTCAAAGTTCCAAGTTCCAAATTCAAAGTCGGAACCCTCGAACTGCGGCCCACTCCAATCTGGAACCTGGAACCTGGAACCTGGAACCTGGAACCTGGAACCTGGAACCTGGAACCTGGAACGCGCAGGCAACTGCGCTACTTGAAGACGTCCTTGTAGCCGGCGTAGATCGAGCAGAACAGCACCGGGATCGAAGCGACCAGCAATATGACCGCCAGCACCACGCCGACGGTCCCGAACGCGGCCAGCAGCGAGATGGCGACCCACAGGGCGAGCACGGCTGCGCCGTAGACCAGGAACGGAGCCGTGTTTTTGAAGCAAGCGGCGAACGAGAGCTTCATCGCCGGCAGCGGCGCCAGCCCGTTGAACACCACCAGCAGCGGCGCGAACCAGAGCAGCATCAGAAGCGGCAGGTAGGCCGTTGCGCCGACCAGGAGCGCGAACGCCAGGCCGCGAGTCGCCGCCCCCAGTGTCTCGACGTCGGTGCCCGATTTTGACAGCAAGGCGGTCAGTTTCGGCACGTCGGCATTGAGCAGCACCAGGCCGAACACGAGGATGGTGCCGACGAGGTAGACGCCGCCGAGCGTCACCTGCGCGGCGGCCTGCTCCCGGAAGCCGGCGAACAGATGCATGATCTTCAGATCCTGGCCCTGCTCCAGCGCGCGGCAGCCGATCATCAGCCCGGCGAAGAGGGCCGGCGACAGCAGATTGAACAGCAGCGAGCCCAGCACCGGGAGCATGAGCGAGGCCGCCCACAGCAGCGCCAGCAGCGCGGTGAGCGCGATCCACACCGGCGCGCGCTTGCGGAAGAGCGCGAAGCCCTCGATGATCCACTGCCATCCCCTGCCCGCTGCGACGACCCGCGCTTCCATGTATTTCTCCAACTCCAGTATCCGGAATCGCTAGTTCGTTGATCAATCTACTGCGCTAGCACTCGCGCGCTCCCGTGCGCGACGTGCCGCTCGAGTATGCCGCGGAAGTGCCCCGGGTCCTTGGCGTGCGTCAACTCCCCCGGGCGCGGCAGGTAGAAATCATAGAGGCGCGACACCCAGAACCGCAGCGCCGCCGCGCGCAGCATGACCGGCCATGCGGCGCGCTCGGCCGCGGTGAACGGCCGCGCCTTGCCGTAGGCGTCGAGCAGCGCCGCTGCGCGACCGCCGTCGAGTTCGCCGTCTTCCGCCACGCACCAGTCGTTGACGGTGATTGCGACGTCGTACAACAGCGCGTCGGTGCACGCGAAATAGAAGTCGATTACGCCGGAGATGCGCCCGTCGTCCCACAGCACGTTGTCGCGGAAGAGATCGGCATGGATTGCCCCGCGCGGCAGCGCTTCGCGGCGCTGCCGCGACTGGAACCGCACTTCCTCGCGCAGCAGCGCGACGCCGTCCGCGTCGAGGAAAGGGACGATCTCGGGCATCACGGACCCCCACCACTGCGGCCCCCGCGGGTTGTCCATGCTGGTGGCGTACGAGCCACCGGCCTGGTGGATGCCGGCCAGCAGCGCGCCGCACCGGGCGCACTGGCCGGCGCCGGGCGCCGCGATGTCCGTGCCGCGCAGAAAGCTCACCAGCGCCGCCGGCTTGCCGTTGAGTTCACCGGCAAAGGCGCCCGCCCGGTCGCGCACCGGCCTGGCGCTGGGCACGCCCTGCCCGGCGAGATGGTCCATCAGGTTGAGATAAAACGGCAGCTCCACCGCCTTGATCTTCTCGAACAGGGTGAGTACGTAGCGGCCCTGGCTGGTGGTGACGAAGTAGTTGGTGTTCTCGATCCCCGCGGCGATGCCCTCGAGGGCGGTCAGGGTGCCGATGGAGTAGTTCGTGAGCCAGGCGCTGAGTTGTTCGGGCGTGACGGTGGTGAAGACTGACATACGGTGAATAGTAAATGGTGAATGGTAAATCGCAAACCCCCGCAGGGCTCACGATTCACCGTTCACGATTTACCATTTACGGTCGTCAGAACTGGAAGATGACCCACATCGGTGGCCGGATGCCGCTGTCGTAATTGTCCTGCCGCGCGAAGGTGCCATTGCCCAACTGGTCGACCATATAGTAGGGCGCGCCGCGCGCCGGCGTGATCTTGATCATGTAGAGCCTGCCGCCGATGCGGTATTCCTCGACGGTATCGGTGCCGCGCTTCAGTATGGTCACCTGCGGCTCCAGCGCCGAGTCGAGTTCCTGGCCCGGCGGCGGGGGCGGCGGCTCCGGCAGCGGCTGCAGCACCGGCGGCTTCGATTGCTGGGC
>CAZCGD010000257.1:0-4239 GCA_964498105.1 uncultured Streptomycetaceae bacterium | reverse complement strand
CATCATGAGCGACGCCACGCGCGACAATGCCGACGAACCACTCGCGATCGTGGCACGCAAAGACTCGGGCATCCGGATCGTGGAAGACCTGAAAGGCAAGCGCGTCGGGCTCGCCAAGGGGCAGACATCCGACGAATACTTCAAGATGGTGCTGGCCCGGCGCGGCATGAAGTACGAGGATGTCACTGTCGAGAGCATCATGGCGCCGCCTGCGCTTGCGCCCGCCCTGAGGGAGGGAAAAGTCGATGCGGTGGTTTCGTGGGAGCCTTTCAACACCGTTGTCCTGGAGACCGTCCCGGATTCATATGTAGTGCTGCGCGGCGGCGGTCACCTCTCCTACATCATGGTCGCTACGGCGCACGAGCCGACCATCCAGAACAGCCCGCAGGTCGTCCGCAACTTTGTTGCCGGGCTGGCAGCGGCCTCGCAGTACACGCGCAAGAACCGCGATGAGGCCGTGGAGATTTTCGCCAAGTTCGTGCCCGGCACGAACCTCGCAATAGGAAGGAAAGCAGTCCAGCACATCAGCTACGATCCGCGTGTCTCGGCTCCCGTCATGAAGGCGTTCGAAGCCGCTGAGGACGACATCCTGAAGAACACGCTCAAGGGCGCGCCACGGCTCAACATCCCGGACCAGTTCGCTACGTCGTTCATGGCAGACGTGCAAAAGACCAATCCGGAGTACTTCAACGACCTGCCGCCGCTGCCGGCCGGGAGCCGCTGAACGCGCCGCGCCCCAGGGCGCTGCGTTTTCCTGGGGAGGCTGCTCGCAGCATTTGTGGCAAGGAAGTAAACAAATGAAACAATTCTCGATCGCAATGGGGCTTGTCGGCAGTGTATGGCTTGTGCCCATGACACCGGCGGCGGCGGCCTCGCCATGTCTCGTCGTGACATTGACTGGCACGCAGAGCGGCCCGGCGCTCTTCAATGGGCAGGCCGGGGCGGGAACGCTGGTGCGTTTCGGCGATGACAGCAATGACTGCGGCGCGGTGAAACTGCAATTCGACGCAGGACGCGGGACCAACATGCGGCTGTCCCAGGTAGGCGTGCCGCCCGCGCAACTCAACGCGATCTTCTTCACGCACATGCATTCTGATCACACCGAGGGTTTTGCCGACATCATCCAGATGCGCTGGAACTACAATTCGAAGGGACCGCAGCTCGACGTGGTCTGCAGCGCCGACGCGGCGTCGCCGCTGGGACACACGCTGAGTTGCAGGAAGCTCGCCGCGCACGTCGCCGATCCGTTCATCCAGTCCGGCGAGATCGCCCAGCGCCGCGCGGAGGACAAGGCGCGTCTCGCGGGCGGGCCGGCCGATCTGGCCAATGTCATCACCTTCGAGCCGAAGAACGAGCCACAGGCCGTCTGGTCCTCCGGGGAGGTGAAGGTCAGCGCAATCCGGTCAACCCACATTGCGGGCCACGCATCCTATCGCGTGGACACGCCCGCGGGCAGCGTGGTGATCGGCGGCGATGCGGGTAGCGACGTGGTCGCGCCGCCGCGCGCCACGTCCACATCGGCGCAGGTCGAAAAGTTGGCGCACGGGGTCGACATCGTCGTGCATTCGGCGTTCCATCCCATCATGGGACCCGACGGGGGCAGCGGAATGCCGACACTGCTCTTTTATCGCCAGAGCCTGGCCCCCGATCTGGGCGCGCTGGCGAAACGGGTGGGAGCCAAGCATCTGATGCTCACCCACCTTGGGCCATCGATGGGGACCGAGCGCCACGGCCCGTGGAAGATTCCCGGCGGCCCTCTGACGCAGGCCGACTACCGCAAAGCGGTCGAGACCAGCGGATTCACCGGCAATGTCGTAGTCGGCACCGATCTCGCGAGCATCCGCCTGCCGGCGAAGTGAGCTAGCGCGCCTCGCATTCGTAGCGCATCTTCTCCTCGGCAAAATAGACCGGGCCCGCTACTTCGCCGCGAAGCAGTAGAAAAAGCCGTTGCCGCCCGAGCTGCGCAGATTGTCCTGACTGCATCCGCGTGACGGGTGGGAGTGGTTCCAGGACTTGGCGGGTGGCTTGTCGTTCAGACCCTGCCGGTCGTGGTGGCCGACCTGCGCCGATCCAGCGCCGCTGCCGGTCCAGCTGCTGCAGGTCGTGTCCGATGCTCCCGGAAACGCGCGGCCTTTCGAGTCCGAACCGGTCAGGATGTCGTGCATGTTCGGTTTGTCGCCGCGGCCATTGACCACCGCGCCTTTCTCGGTGAGCGCGGTCTGCTTGGTGACAGTGCCGTTGTCGTGCAGGTCATCGACATTGCGGGCGATGAACTCTCCCTTGGGGTTGTACCAGGGGCCGCGGCCGATGCGATCGCGCGCGTTGATTGCGCGCGCGCCGCCGGAAGCGCTGGTGCTCGGGTACGCGTGCCAGGTGCGGTTGCCCGCGCCCGCTAGCGCGAACGCGGCAACAATGGTTGATCTGGTTCTGCCGTTCATCTGGCGTCTCCTCGATTATCAATGCGGCAAACGTTCGAGCCCTACGCCAATGTAACATCGGGCACGGCGCATTATTCCCTGGAGGGCGCAGAGCGTGGATTTCCACTTCACTGCCGAGCAGGCAGAGTTTGGCGGGGCGGTTCGTCGTTTTGCCGATAAGCACCTGAAGGCCGGCGCGCGCGAGCGCGCGCACAACACCGAGTATCCCTGGGACGTGGCGAAACTCATGGCCGCGCAGGGCCTGCTCGGCATCGTGATGCCCGAGGCCGACGGCGGCCAGGGCGGCACGCTGATGGACGCGGTGATTGCGATCGAGGCCGTGGCTGCGGCCTGCCCGAGGAGCGCGGACGTGGTGCAGGCCGGCAATTTCGGCGCGATCCGCGTGCTCGCGGAGTACGGCACGCCGGCGCAGAAGGAGCGCTTCCTGCGTCGGCTGCTCGCGGGCGAGGGCGTGATCTCGGTGGGCATGACCGAGCCCGAGGCCGGATCGGCCGTGACCGACCTGAAAACCACCGCGGCGCCCGACGGCGCGGGATACCGGATCAACGGCAGCAAGGTGTTCACGACCCACGCGCCGTATGCGGACGTGATCCTCGCCTACGTGCGCTTCGGGCCTGGCGTGGGGGGAATCGGTTCGGTGCTGATCGACACCAAGGCCGAAGGGGTGAAGCTCGGTGCGCGCTCGAGTTTCATGTCCGGCGAGGAATGGGCGCAGCTGTACTTCGAAAACGTCTACGTGCCGCCGGAGATGGTGGTGCTGAAGCAAGGCGGCTTCAAGAAGCAGATCGCCGGCTTCAATGTGGAGCGAATCGGCAATACCGCGCGCTCTCTCGCGCTCGGCCGCTACGCCTTCGAGCAGGCGCGCGAGTGGGCGCTGCAGCGCAAACAATTCGGGCGCCTGCTATGCGAGTTCCAGGGCTTGCAGTGGAAGTTCGCCGACATGAAGATGAAACTCGACGCCGGACAGTTGCTGCTGTACCGCGCCGCGGCCAACGCCGACCGGGGCTTTCCTTCGGCCGAGGAGACCTCCATCGCCAAGGCATTCTGCAACCAGGCCGGGTTCGAAGTCGCCAACGAGGCGCTGCAGGTGATGGGCGGAACGGGCTACAGCCAGGAGATCCTGGTCGAGTACTGCATGCGCCGCTGCCGCGGCTGGATGATCGCCGGCGGCTCGATCGAGATCCTGAAGAACCGCATCGCCGAGGGCGTATTCGGGCGAACCTTCTCCCAGCGGCCCTAGCCTAGACGAGCGTGCGCCATTCCGGGTGCTCGGGCGCGTTGCCGCGCACGATGTCCCAATAGCGCTTGCGCAGCAGGGCCGTCACCGGCCCCGGCTTGCCGTCGCCCACCGGCAGCTTGTCGATCGCGGTCACCGGGATGATTTCCTGCCCCGTGCCGCAGAGGAAGGCTTCGTCGGCAAAGTACAACTCGCTGCGATCGACTTCGCGCTGCTCGGCATCCTTGCCGGTCAATTCCCGGTACAGCGTGAGGAGGGTGTCGCGCGTGATGCTCTCCAGGATGTTGCTGGTGACCGAAGGCGTGATCAGCTTGCCGTCGCGCACCATGAAAAAGCACGCGATCGGCGCTTCGGACACCCGGCCGGCCGGCGTGAGCATGAGCGCGCCATCATAGCCGTCGGCCTTCGCCTGCAATTGCGTCAAGCGCGCGTTGTGGTAGTTCGCGGTGGCCTTGATGCGCGGAGGGCTGGCGTTGTCCGGCAGCCGGCTCCAGGAACTCACCCCGAGGCTCATGCCGGTGTCGGCGAATTTCGGCTTCTCGCGCGGCATCGCCGATCGTGCCG
>CAZCGD010000256.1:0-3283 GCA_964498105.1 uncultured Streptomycetaceae bacterium | reverse complement strand
ATGGAGAAGGCGCCGGTCTACCACATCATCGACTGACGCAGAGACTGGCACTGCGACTGGTAGCGGCCTCAGGGGGCCGCCCGCGGTTATAGCTGCGGGGCGGCCCTTTTTTGTGCTTCAATAGACCATGTCCGACCGGCGCCTTCAGGTATTCCACGCGGTGGCGAAGCACCTTTCCTTCACCAAGGCCGCCGAAACGCTGTTCATGACCCAGCCGGCGGTCACCTCCCAGATCAAGCAGCTCGAAGAGCACCTGAACATGCGCCTCTTCGACCGCGCGCAGGGGCGGATCTCGCTCACGCCCGCGGGCCGGCTTGCGCTCGAGTACGCCGAGCGCATCCTCGCGCTGTCCGCCGAGCTCGACACGCGCTTGAAGGAGATGAGCGGCCAGGCGGCGGGGCCGCTGCTCATCGGCGCGAGCATGACGGTCGGCGAATACGTGCTGCCGCAGCTCATCGGCAAGTTCAAGGCGCGCTTCCCGGCCGTGGTGCCGACGCTCTTCGTCGGCAATTCCGAAGCGGTCCAGGACCGCGTCGCCGAGCGCACGCTGGACCTGGGCTTCATCGAAGGCGACTCGCACCTCCCCTCGCTCCAGAGCGAAGTTTGCTGCGAGGACGAGCTGCAGGTCGTGTGCGCGCCCTCCCACCCGCTGGCAAAGGAAGTTTGCGCGCTGCCCGCGTCATTGACGCAGCATCCCTACGTCAGCCGGGAGGCCGGCTCGGGCACCCGGGCGGTCGTCGACCGCTACCTGCAGCAGGCCGGTGTCGCGCCGGAATCGATGAACGTGGTCGTCGAGCTCGGCAGCCCCGAGGCGTTGAAGGGCCTGGTCGCCACCGGCCTGGGTTTCGCGATCATGTCGCGCGTCATCGCCACCAAGGAGCTGCAGCTCGGGCAGTTGGTCCAGGTGCCGCTCAGGCCGCCGCTGATCCGCAATTTCTCGGTGGTGTATCCGAAGGAGCGGTTCCGCTCCAATCTGGTGGCAGCCTTCCTGCAGTTCGCGAAGGAGCAGCTCGCGGCCGCGCAGCGCCTCGCCGCGTAGCCTCAGAGCCCTGGCCCGGGCTTGAGGCTGAATAGGCGCGCGAGCTACAACCCGGCGTAATACGCTCGCAGGATCTCGAGCACTTCCGGCCGGGAGAATTCCGGCGGCACCGCGCTCCCTTCCGACAGCCACTTGCGCAACTGCGTGCCGGAAACCTGCAGGCGGTCCTGGTCTTCGTGCGCGCAGGTGCGCCCCGAGGCCATGCCGCCGCAGCGGTAGCACCAGAACGTCACGTCCATCTTCAGGGGTTGCGTCTGCAGCGCCTCGCGCGGAATATCGTCGAAGATGCGGTGCGCGTCGAACGGGCCGTAGTAGGTGCCGACGCCGGCGTGGTCGCGGCCGACGAGCAGGTGCGAGCAGCCGTAGTTCTGCCGGAACAACGCATGCAGCAGCGCCTCGCGCGGGCCGGCGTAGCGCATGTCGAGCGGATAGCCCGCCTGCACCACGGTGCCTTTGCGGAAATACCCGTCGATCAGCGCCGCGATCGCCCGGGTGCGCACCTCCGCGGGAATGTCGCCAGGCTTGAGGTTGCCGAGCAGCGAGTGCACCAGCACGCCGTCGCATACCTCGATCGCGACCTTGGCGAGATATTCGTGCGAGCGGTGCATCGGGTTGCGGGTCTGGAACGCCGCGACGCGCGACCAGCCGAGCCTTCCGAACTCGGCGCGTGTCTCCGCCGGCGTCAGAAAGAGCGCCCCGTACTTCGCCTTGAAACCGCCGTCGGAGAGCACCTTCAACGGGCCGGCGAGATTCACTTCGCCCTGCGCCATGACCATCTTCACGCCCGGGTGCTCCGGGTCGGTCGTCCTGAACACCGACATGCACTCATGCGCCTTGTCGATGCGGTATTTCTCGGTGATGCGCAGCACCGCCAGGATTTCGCCGCCGTCCGGATCGGCGAGCGCGATGTCGGCGCCGACGCGTAACGAGCCCGCGCTCGCCGTATCCGCCGACAGCGTGATCGGGATCGGCCAGAACAGGCCCGAGGCGGTGCGATACCGGTCGCACACCCCTTCCCAGTCGGCGCGCGTCATGAAGCCCTCGAGCGGCGTGAATCCGCCGCTGCCGAGCATGATGAGATCGCCCCGCTCGCGCGAGGAAATCGTGAGCTTCGGGAGCGAACGCGCGCGGCGGCGTTCCGCCGCCAGCTCGTCCTCTTCGAGCAGCAACGGTCGCAATTCTCCGCCCCCGTGGGGCTTTACCAGCATTGCCATGAACCTCCGGAGTCCTCCCGCATCGTACAACCATTATGACGCGAGCGGATCGCTGCGCGAAAGCGATCGATCAGACGGAGCGCATGGGATGCGTTTGAAGAATCCCGCAAGCTATCAGGAGCTTGTCCCATAAATTGCCGTTCATCATGGATACGGTGAAAACATACAGTTCATTAGCGCACTGATTCAAAGGCAGGTTGACGAAACGAAGATCGGAAGCGACCATGTTATTCAGCACTTTTGCTTATGATTGAGCGTTGGCAGCAACAATGAAGCCGGTTACCACGGTGCAGGAAGCGCGAAACCTTATCGAGGCTTACGAGGGACATCCGGAGGACTTTCAACTGCAAGTTGCCGATGAGCTGCTCGACCCCATGGGAATGAACATGGCGATCATCACTGACAGCATTCTTGCCCGAGAATGGGAGCCCAACGGGTACACCCAGGCCAACGGTTGCCACATCTATAAGTACAAGGCCATGGGGTCGTGAAGCGGACGTTGCAGCCTTACCGCCGGATCGAGAGCGACACTTTTCACTCGGTGCGCTGCGCCTCGCACAGCGCGCCTCATCCGGGACGTTGAAGCTGTAGAAAAACCCTCTCGAATCCGGAACCGAGTGCATGGCGTTGTCTCTAATGAGGAGTCAACGACATTGCACGCGAGGGAGGATTTGATGGCGCGCTACAAGAGCTACAACTACGCGCAGATGAAGCTGGTGGCGGTGAGCTACGAGCGCCAGATTCTGCCGGGGACGTTCGAGCACACGCTGAATCACCTGATCGATCACGATATTGATCTGGCGCCATTCGCCGCGCGCTACGTGAACGATGAGACGGGGGCGCCGGCCTATGACCCGGCGATTCTGCTGAAAGTGATTCTGTATGCGTATTCCCGTGGCGTGACTTCCAGCCGCGACATCGCGGGGCTGTGCCGGGAGAACATCATCTTCATGGCGCTCTCGGCCGGCAGCACACCGCACTTCACGACGATTGCCGGGTTCGTGGCGAAGCTGGACCGGGAGATCGTTGG
>CAZCGD010000255.1:0-5072 GCA_964498105.1 uncultured Streptomycetaceae bacterium | reverse complement strand
ATTTCTCCTCGCACCGCGCCTGTCGTGGCGCTTGCTCCCCGTTGGCGGGAGTGACATGATCACATAAAAACAGCAACAGAAAAACGCCATACGATTCCCACTCAACCCGGTTCCATACTGTGAGACCAATCGCCATGAAGAGGAAGACTGCGAAACGCGCCACTAACGCCCGCTTTGAGCGCGGCATGCGGGTGCTGAAGAAGATGGGTCGTGAGAAGCTGATGCTGAACCAGAAAGCGCTATCCGAGGATATGTACGAGATGTCGGTCGGCCACCTGTTCGGCGACGTCTGGGGACGCCCCGGCCTCTCCCTGCGCGATCGTCAACTGGTCACGCTCGCCGCCAACATCGCGATGGGGCGCGCGACGGGCAACCATTCGCATTACCTGAGTTCTCTGCACCTCGGCTTCACCAGGCGGCAAATCATCGAAGTCATGATCCAGGTCGGGCACTACACCGGCTGGCCGACGCTCTCCAACGCCGTGCGCCAGTTCACGGAGATACTCGAAGAGGACAAGGCGAGAAAGAAAGCGGAACGGCAGGGCAAGCCATTCCGGTCCAAATTGCTCTGATGAATCGTGACATGATGAACCGTGACGTGGTGCATCGTGACATGATCGGTCGTGACGTGATAGTTCGTAGCCGGGACACCCTGACAAGCTCACGCTCTACCATGTCACGCCGCATCGCGTCACGCCGCATCACGTCACGCCGCATCACGTCACGATGCATCACGTCACGCCTTATAACGTCACGCAGTTCCACGTCACGCCGGACCACGTCACGCAGTCATTTCACAAGCGGCCAGATGCGACGCGCCACGTTTGGCGAGCCGGGCGCGTGGGTCAGCTTCGGGATGAAACGGTTGGTCCACGCCTCCATCTCGGGATACAGGCGGGCAACCGCCGGCATGCCTTCATTGCGCGCCTCCAGCGAGACGAACTCGTACATCACGCCGTGCTTGGCCCAGCCGGTGACCGAGACCATCTTGCGCATGCCGACGCATCCCGGCAGCTTGCTCAACGCCGGCATGCGCCAGTCGGCGTACCAGGCGAGCAGCTCCTCCTCGGCTTCGACCGAGCCCGCGTTGAAGCTGCCGAGCTGGATGCAGGGGGCCGGCGTCGCGCTGCCCTTGCGCCGCCCGGCCTCGGGACCGTCGACGCGGGCCTCTTCGGTCATGAGGCAGACGCGCTCGCTTACCCGTGCCGACAGCATTTTCCGGTCGCTATCGGTGAGCGAAGCATGGAACGCGGACGGCGTGCCCTCGGCAAAGGACCCGGCGTCCCGCGTGAACGCATGAGAGCTGGCGCCGCCGAACAACAATATGAAGTCGTTGCCCGTCGGTACCGGCGCCGAGGTAGTGCGTATCCGCGGCGGCAGCGTCAGCTTCTCCGACGCATAGTGCGCCGCCCATAGCACCCCGGGTCGGCGCAGCATCTTCGGAATGTAGGTCCCGTGCAACCACTCCAGATGGCCCTCGCGCCCCGCAACGGCAAGGTCGTACCAGCTGATCAATATGGCGCGGTCCAAGTGCAGTTCCTTTCAGAGAAACCGGCGTGACGCGATGGTTCGTGACATGATAAAGCGTGACGTGGCGAATCGTGACATGATGACCCGTAGCTAACCCTGCCTTACGCGCCCCGCAGTTCCACGTCACGCCGCACCACGTCACGCATTGTCACGTCACGCCGTACCATGTCACCCACATCGTCAGATGTGGCTGGCCGTCACGCGCTCGAAGTGCTCGGCGACTGGCGGCTGCGCGAAGAAGCCGCCGACCAGCCCGCGGAATTCCTGGAACCGCGGTGACTGGC
Source organism: uncultured Streptomycetaceae bacterium (assembly GCA_964498105.1). Taxonomy (GTDB): domain Bacteria; phylum Pseudomonadota; class Gammaproteobacteria; order Burkholderiales; family SG8-41; genus SG8-41. Next base: position 3,258 of record CAZCGD010000255.1, on the reverse strand, counting down.
GGAAGTTGACCGTGTGCGATTCGACGGTCTCCCAGCGGATGAGGAAGTGATAGCGGCCCTTGGTTTCGATGCAACGCTGCAGCTCGTGCGAAATGTAGCCCTTGACGCTGCGGAAGATCGGCTCGACCTTGGGGAAGACGGCCTCGAACTTCGCTGTTTCTTCCGGCTTGATGTGCAGAATCGCGACTTCCAGAATCATGTTTTCTCCTCTCCGCTAATAGACAAGATTTATTTGCCATAAACACCACAATAGACAGGATTTACAAGATTTACAGGATTAAACCCGTTTATGAAATCTTGTTAATCCTGTTAATCCTGTCTATTTACTTCTTGTTCTTCGCGGCGTCTTCGTTGAGCACTTCCTCGTACTGGACCAGCGCGTGCGCGATCGCCGGCCAGCCCGCGTAGTGCCCGACCTGGATCATCAGCTCCATGATCTGCTCGTGGGTGATGCCGATGTGCTTGGCGCTGCGGTAATGCGAATGCGTGCCGTTGGGGCGCGCCAGCGCGATGTTGCACGCCATCGTGATCAGCTCGCGCTCGCGGATGCTGAGGTGCGGGCGCGACCAGATCTCGCCGAACAGGTAGCCGACCGACAGATCGTAGAGGTCGGGATAGAGCCGCTTCTGGTTCATCATCGTCTCTTCGCGGCCCATCTGCTTCAGGATGTCCATCCCCTTCTTGAACCGGTCCTGCTCGAAATCGCTCATGTCTTACCCCTTAAGATCAAAAAAAGAAAATGGACAGGATTAACAGGATTTACAGGATTAAAGAAAAGTCAAAATCAAGAGCCTAATGGACAGGATTAACAGGATTTACAGGATTAAATCAACACCAAGACCCGAAACGACATCTCAATCATATTCCAACATGGAATTCCTGCTTTTGATTTTGTTTCGGTCTAATCCTGTTAATCCTGTCTATTCCTCTGGCTTATTACTTCACGACGGACGCGATGCGCCGGGCCACGTTGGGCGAACCGGGCGCATGGATGAGCTTGCGCACCAGGCGATCGGTCCACGCCTCCATCGCAGGGTTCGCTTTCTCATGGTCGGGAAAGTGCTTGTTGCGCTCTTCCACTGACACGAATTCGTACAACACGCCGTGCTTGGCCCAGCCCGCCACGGACACGATCTTGCGCACCCCGATGCAGCCGGGGAGCTTGCTCATCGACGGCAAGCGCCAGCGGGCATACCACGCCAGCATTTCATTCTCGTCCGCGCCCGGGCAATTGAAGCTGCCAAGCTGGATGCAGGGGCTCAAGCCCGTCTTCGGATCGCGCCGCTTCGCCTCGGGACCGTCGGCCTGCGCCTCGTCGGTGAAGAGGTTCACGCGCTCGCCGACCCGCATCGCGAGCATTTTCTTTTCGTCCGCAGACGGCTCGGGACGCGGCTCGCCCGGCGCCGGGTCCGAGAACGCGTGCGCGTCCTTCGCGCCGTAGATCAGGATGTAGCCGTTGCCGGTGGGCACCGACTTGTCGTCGGTATGGCGCAGGCGCGCCGGCGGCGACCCTTTCTCGCATTCGAAGTGGGCCGCCCACAGCACGCCGGGACGCTTCACCATCAGCGGCATGTAAGTGCCGTGCAGCCAGGAAAGATAGGCGTCGCGATTGCCAGCCGCCAGGTCGTACCAGGAAATCCGCAGTGCTCGGTCCAAAGTGTCCCCCCTCGATGTCACATTGTGGGCTGCCGCCCGGATGATTGCGCCGTTGCGCAGGATGCCCTTAAGCATGGCCCCTGACAACCCCGGCCATCATATGGAACTATGCTTTAGAATGCAGCCACCTCCCAGCACGATTCTCGATCCGCGAGTCACGAGTAACAAGCAACGCACTATGAAGCTGGGCCTGTTCATGATGCCGCTGCACCCGCTGCACCGCGATCCTGCGGTCACGCTGCAGGAGGACCGCGAGACCGTCATCCTCGCGGACCGGCTCGGCTACTACGACGCCTTCGTCGGCGAGCACCTGACCGACCAGGCCGAGAACGTCACCAACAGCTTCATCTTCCTCGCCACGCTCATCGAGGCAACGAAGACCATCAAGCTCGCCACCGGCACCTCCAATCTGTCGCAGTCGCACCCGGTGCTGATCGCGGCGCAGGCCGCGATGTTCGACCACCTGGCGAAAGGACGCTTCATCTTCGGCGTGAGCCCCGGCGCGCTGCTGTCGGACGCCGAGGCCCTCGGGATAATCAACGAGGACCGCAACAGGATGTTCGCCGAGGCAATCGACGTCATCCTCCAGATCTGGGAACGCGACCCGCCGTACGAGATCGACCTGCCCGGCAACCGCTTCAAGGTCACGACCGCGAAGACGCACGTGGCTGAAATCGGCAAGGGCGTCATGTACAAGCCGTACCAGAAGCCGCGGCCCGAGATCGTGGGCACCGTGGTCGCACCCTTTTCCAAGGGTGTGATCGCGATGGGTGAGCGCGACTTTCACCCCCTGTCCGCCAACTTCCTGCTTCCGCACTGGGTGCCCAGCCACTGGGCGAACTACGCCGAGGGCAAGCGCCGCGCCGGGCAGACCGCCGATCCCGCAGACTGGCGCATCGCGCGCACCATCTTCGTCGCCGACGACGACAAGGTCGCCGAGCGCTATGGAAAAAGCGATGCGAACAGCCCGTATCGTTTCTATTGGCGGCAACTGCGCATCAAGCTGACCATCCCCAAGCGTCATATCGTATTCAAGACCCACGAAGCGCAGGACGACGCCGAGCTGACGGATGATTACGTGGTGGACCGCCTCGTCATCTGCGGCACGGTGAACAAGGTCGTGGACGAGATACTCAAATTCCGCGAGCAGGTGGGCGACTTCGGCGAACTGGTCTACGCCGGCATGGACTGGGTGGACGCCAAGCTCGCGAAGCGCTCGATGGAGCTGATGGCGACCGAAGTGATGCCGCGCGTCAATGCGGCGATCGCCGGCTCTGCGGGCACGCCCGTCCGGCTAGCTACGCGCTAAGAAATACTAGCCACGGAAACACACGGAATCACACGGACAAAAACCTGACCCGGCCAACGTCCCAAAAAGCTTTTTAGATTTTCCGTGTGTTTCCGTGTGTTTCCGTGGCTGAATCCTACGGCTTCCGCGACATGTCCACGAAACCGTCGCGGTTCGGCATCTTCACCTGCGGCAGCGTCTGCGCGTTCATTTGCGCGCTTTCCCCGATGATGCCGTTCAGGTACAGCACGTACGCCGTCACCGCGTAAACGTCGTCATTGGTGAGCGACAGCGGATTGTTCAGCGGCATCGCG
>CAZCGD010000254.1:0-2651 GCA_964498105.1 uncultured Streptomycetaceae bacterium | reverse complement strand
CGCACCTATCCCGTATCTTTACGCCATTAGGATTCTTGCCACCCAACTATATTGATATAGCTTCTCTCGGCGTCTTGGCGGTTCAATATTGTTCTTGTTCTTCTTGATCTCATGGCGGTTCGGTTTCATGCCCGCCACTTTTCCAGAAATTCCTTCCAATGGGATTCTGCTGATTTCTTAAGAGTCGAGCGCACCACATCGCTTTCAGTCTTGTACTGTTGGTCGGTCAGCGCGCCGCGCATCAGCTGGAAGCGCAGGTACACCAGGTAGGTGTTGACGACGTCGGTCTCGCAATAGTTTCTGATCTCGGCGATCCTGCCCGCCTGGTAGGCGTCCCACACGCCTGCCCCCTTCATGCCAAGCTTGCCGGGCAGGCCCATTAACTGCGCGAGGTCGTCGAGCGGCGCGGTGGCGCGCCCCTGGTAAAGTGCCAGGAGGTCCATGAGGTCGAGATGGCGGCTGTGGTAACGGCTGATGTAGTTGTTCCACTTGAATTCGCGGTCGTCCTCGCCCAATTCCCAGTAGCGCTGAGCCCGCACGCCGTGGATCAACCCGCGGTAATGCAGCACCGGCAGGTCGAAGCCGCCGCCATTCCAGGAAACCAGTTGCGGGGTGTACTTCTCGACGCCCTCGAAGAAGCGCTGGATCAGCTCGCGCTCGTTGTCGGCGGCGATCGACCATACCTTGAAGCTGTCGCGATCGCGCAGCGCGCACGAGATGACGATGACGCGATGGAGGTGCAGCGGCAGAAAATCGCTGCCGGTTGCCTGCCGGCGCAACTGAAACGCCATCTCAGCGACGTCCTTGTCGGAGATTTTCGCGTCCAGCCCGTGAAGGCGGCGTATCCCTTCGACATCCGGCACCGTCTCGATATCGAAAGCCAGAACCGGCATCATGAGAATAGACAAGATAAACCCAAGATCAAATACGAATGGACAGGATTTACAGGATTAGACCAAAACAAAAACAGAAAATAAATCAGGTCTTATCGTTTTAATCTTGTAAATCCTGTTAATCCTGTCAATTGCCTTTGACCTTGGTTTTTAATCCTGTTAATCCTGTCTATTCGGTTTTCAGCCAGGGAAGACACCGGTGGACAGGTAGCGGTCGCCACGATCGCAGACGATGGAGACGATCACCGCGTTCTCCACTTCGCGCAGGACCTGCAGCGCCGCCCACAGCGCGCCGCCGGAGGAAATGCCGGCAAAGATGCCCTCTTCGCGCGCCAGGCGGCGCGTCATCTCCTCGGCATCGGCCTGCGACACCTCGATCACGCGGTCGACGCGCGTCCAGTCGCAGATCCTGGGCAAGTACTGCGGCGGCCATTTGCGGATGCCGGGAATCTGCGAGCCTTCGGTGGGCTGGCAGCCGATGATCTGGATCTTCGGGTTCTTCTCCTTGAAAAAACGCGAGCAGCCCATGATGGTGCCGGTCGTGCCCATGCTCGAGACAAAATGAGTGATGCGGCCCTGCGTGTCGCGCCAGATCTCCGGCCCCGTGCCCTCGTAGTGCGACAGCGGGTTGTCCGGATTGGCGAACTGGTCGAGGATCACGCCCTTGCCCTCATCGCGCATCTTCTCCGCAACATCGCGGGCCGTCTCCATTCCTCCCTGCTTGGGAGTGAGCACGATCTCCGCGCCAAACGCCGCCATGCTCTGGCGTCGTTCCACCGACAGGTGCTCCGGCATCACCAGGATCATGCGGTAGCCCATCATCGCAGCGCACATGGCGAGCGCGATGCCGGTATTGCCGCTGGTGGGCTCGATCAGGGTGGCGCCGGGCTTGATGTCACCGCGCTCCTGCGCGCGCCGGATCATGGAGAAGGCCGGGCGATCCTTGACCGAGCCGGCGGGGTTATTGCCCTCCAGCTTGGCCAGCAGGGTATTGCTGGAGTTGCCGGGCAGGCGCTTCAACCTGACAAGCGGCGTGTTGCCGACGAAATCCTCGAGCGTTCTCAAACCGGCGGCAAGACGCGTATCCATGCTGCTCATGATAACCGACCCACCGGTTTCAGAACGAAAACCCTCCTCATGGTTCAGGTTATCAGCCCCGAATCACCGGCAGGTACCGGATCAAGGCCGCGCAGCCAGCAGCCTCTGGCAGTAGCGTGCGACACCCTGCTCCACGGTGAGAAACAGCGCGCTGTAGCCCGCCGCGCGCAACGCGCTGACGTCGGCCTGGGTGTAGCTCTGGTAGCGGCCCTTCAAGTCCTCGGGAAACGGGATGTACTGGACGATGCCGCGCTCGCGCATCGCCGCCAGCGTCAGCGGCGATTCGCCCTTGGCCTTGCGGCAGGTGTTGACGGTGGCAACCGCGACGTCGTTGAAGCTCTGGGCGCTGCCGGTACCCGCATTGAAGATGCCGGAACACTCGGGATGGTCGAGAAAGAACAGGTTGATTTTGACGCAGTCTTCCACCGAGACGAAATCGCGGCGCTGCTCGCCGTCGCCATAGCCGCCGCTGCCGGTGAAGAGCCGCACGTGCCCGGTCCCGCGGTACTGGTCGAAGAAGTGACAGGCGACCGAGGCCATGCGGCCCTTGTGGCTCTCGCGCTCGCCATAGACGTTGAAGTAGCGCAGGCCGACGACCTGCGCCGTGCGCTCTTCCTCGCGGCGTCTCACCAGCTGATCGAACAGGAACTTGGAATAGCC